>JAOTWK010000179.1 GCA_029862935.1 Gemmatimonadota bacterium
GCAAGGCCTGCGTGTACACGCGTGATACGAGCGCGTCGTTCTCGCTGGTGCTCATCTCCGGCGTCACGGCACCTCCAGGAAGGGAGAGCGGTTCGTCAGATCGCGGGCCGCTGCCGAGGAGGGAGATGAAGGCCGCCTGGCCGCTCGACTACCGCCGGCCTTCGCCATATCCACTGCGGGCGAGGATCTCGTCGGGGTCGCTCACGTGGAGCAGGTCGTACACCGCCTGCCGCTTGTCCGCTGCTCGGTCGTAGTAGGCCTCCGCGATCTGAAATCCCATCCAGTAGCCAAGGTTCGCGGGGCGGTCGGTGCTGGTCATAGCATTGTAGAACCAGCGCCGCAGGTCGGTCCCGTGCACGGCCTCGCGGAACTCGGCCCACAGCGCACCCTCGTGCCGCTCCCCGTATTCGTATACTGCCGGTGCCGAAGGCGTGCAGCCGATCGCTTTCATAGTCAGAAAGTCGGCGACCCCTTCGCGGAGCGCCTGGTTGAGGAGGGAGTTGGCGGCGGAGTAGACCTGCTGATAGTGCACCAGCTCGTGAACCACGATGCATGGGATAACCGCGGGCGTGAGATCGACGAGGCGGAGCGGTGGCGGCAGCTCGTCGAGCGGTGTCGACGCATCCGCGGACACCATCTCTGCCGCGATGTACAGCCCCCGGTCCGTCAGCGTGCCCTGGCTGATGAAGCCTGCGACGAGGAAGTAGATGTCGGGGAATACGACGCCTGGATACAGCCTCTTGAGCGACGCCAGACTCTCCCTGATGCGGTGCGCCTGACCGTCCAGTGTCATCGTCCGTCCTCGCACCGCAGCAAAGTAGGCCCCGCCGAGCGTCACGGTGCGCAGCAAGTTCTCCGGGCGCTCCAGTCGGATCCGGATGAACTCCTTCAGGCCTGGGCTTGCCCGATCGAAGTAATGCTCCGTGAGCGCCCGCAGGCTGTCCTGCCAGCTCTGCGCCTGAGCCAGCGCGTCCCACGCCCGCCAGAAGTTGGCGACGTCCGAGGTGATCACCCGCACGGCGGTCGGATCGGTGTTCGCACTCTGCGCCATGGCAGCGGGCGCGGCGAGCGCCAGAAGGGCAACCGTCGCAACTCGTCTCACGGGCCTCACGCCTCTGCAGCCCAGGCCCACGGCATCGTCAGTGGCGCCACGCAAGCAACTCTGCATCCGCTGTTCATTGATCCCACATAGTGAAGGTGCAGGGAACGGGCTGTGGCATGTCGAGGGTCTCGGCACTGCAGGTGCCCTCGACAGTGCCGTCGAGCCGAGTGCCCTCGTGCTCGATCCGCACTCCCGGGGCCGCAATCTGGAAGTCCAGTTGGGTACCGCGGGCCATCCCTCGGAGCGGGAACACCGTCCCGAACTGGGCTGCATCGTCTGGGTCAGGATCGAGATCTTCGAACATTCCGAATACCGAATCGTCCCTCGCGCTCGTCAGACGCACGGCACCGACAATGGTATCCGGTGGCTGTAACGTCGCGTAGACGGCTTCATAGCGGTAGCGATCGGCGAGCCCGGCCGGCAGGTCGACCGCACACGCCGGCAGCAATGCCGCGGCAGTCCCGACCACCGTGATGGCGGTGATCCACCGCGTGATCGGCCGAGCGCTCGCGCCGTCGCGTGGCGCGCTTACCAGTCCCCGGTGCTCGGCAGGTGCCTCAACCGCGCCGTGCTCGCACATCATGGCCTGCTTTGTCTTGCCACCGTGGCGCTGTCGGTCGTGAAGATGAGGATCACGCCCCGTTCGGCATCCGGGCCGTACTGCTCCCGCGCAGTCTGTCCCTTGATCACCTCGATGCGAATGATCGTGGCCGGGTCCAGGTCGTCGACCGTGGTGCCGGCCGGGAGCGGAGCGTCGTTGAGGAACACCAGCGGCCCGGCGGGCAAAGACGCAAGCGCCGGCCGCGCGTCACGGAACGCCTGTTGCGCCTCGGGACCGGTGAGGGACTTGCTCTCGCAGGCGGCGACGAGCAGAGCGAGTGAGGCAAGCAGCGCAAACGTGGTGGTCATGGGTCCTCCTCAAGCGCGTGGCTCCTACCATAGTCCTACCCCCAACACTTCGGCGCCAGGTCTGCCCGGGTGCTCGCGTGACCCTACGTGAGCCACCGCACGAACCCAGTGCGAGACCCGCCAGAAACAGCCCGCCGAAGATCTGCTTGTTGTACCTGGCCACCCAGAGGGGCAGATAGATGTCGAAGTTGTCACCCCGATCGTCGGTGTGCCGTGGCGGTGAGCGTGAGCGGTCCCAGGCGGATCGTCGCGCCGTCCGTGAACCGGTGGTCCACGCGCGGCGCCGAGAATCTGCCGAACCCGAGAAACCCGAGCACCGGGAACGGGCCGAGGGTGTGGTCACCGGCGCCGCCGGCCGCGACGACGTCGGCATCGCCTTCGCTGATCCACAGCTCCGCACCCGACGCCTCCTGCAGCGCGCGCAGGCCGCCCGCGTGGTCGGCGTGCGCGTGCGAGTGGAGCAGCACCCGGACGTCCGTGATGTCGAAGCCGATCGTGGCGATGTTCGCCATGATCAGCGGCGCGGTCTCGGGATAGCCGCCGTCGATCAAGACGTGGCCGTCGGGTCCGGTGAGCAGGAAGGCGGTGACGCCGGTGGCGCCGACGTAGTAGAGATTGCCGGCAATGCGGAACGGATCGTCGGGTACCGAGCGGTTGCGCCTGATCGCCGAGCGCCAGAGCATGCCGAGGACCACGCCAAGAACGACCATCACTCCGAGCAGGATGGCCAGCCGCCGCCGCGTAATCAGACGCCGCATGCTTTCGCCCTCACGTTCGCTGCGTACCGCCGCAGAGTCCCCCCGTCCGCTCGCGACTCACACGTACACTTCGACCGGAGCGCGACCGATCGCTCGTCGCCACGCGGCCAGTTGTCCGGCGTGATACGCCGTGTGGCCGGCCACGACCTGTACCAGCACGTGGCCCATCGTGGGGAAGTACGTGTCGGCAGCTGCGTCAGGCAATGGACTGGCCAGCGCCCGCTCGTTCGCGGAACGCAACGCGTCCCGCAGCCGGGTGCGTGCCTCCGTGAGCGACGAGAGGAGCTCGGCCTTGCCCAGCTGCGGCGACGCCTGCGGGGCGGGCGCACTCCCGTAGCCGAACCGCGACTCCCACTCGCTTGGTAGCCAGCGCTCGACCCCGAGCTCGCCCGCCACTTCGTGGCAACTGAAGATCACGTGTCCCAGGGTCCACGCGGCATGGTTCGGGGCGCCCGGCGGCTGCGACACGAGGTCGTCGTCCGTCAGATCCGCCACCTGCTTCGCGATGAAGTCGACCGTGTATTCGAAGCTGCCGATCAGTTCCGAGAGCATTGCGTCACCTCACTGTCCGCACAGCCAACGTACTCCATCACCGCCGGGCGCGTCCACCGGTCTCGGCACCGGTCCGAGCGATGCGAACGTGCCATTCACTTGACCTGTGCGACGCCTGGGGCCAACGTGCCCGTGTTGGATCAACCTCGCATCGCTTGAGCGCACTGCGGCGGCGCGACGGCGCACCGGCCGCAAGCGCCTCGGCGCCCACCTGCACACCCTGACAGACAGGGAGCCATGTCAGCGAGACCGACCCACTCCTCACCCGTATCACGCGTCCTGGCCGCTCCGGTGTTCGACGACCCGGACACCGCGCGAGCCGCCCAGCTCCTCAACGGCATCCTCGTGAGTGGCGTAGGGATCCTGCTGGTGGTGATCGTCGTCGCCCCGTTGCTGTCGCCGACGCCCACCGGCGCATGGCTCGCCCGCGGTGCGTTGCTCGTGGTCGCGCTTTTCGGCCTTGTCCTGCTGCGCCGTGGGCACGTCCGTGCGGCCGCGGTCGGTGTGGTGGTGGCCGTGTGGCTCGTCCTGACGGGTGCCGCGCCGCTGCTCGGCGGGGTGGGCTCTCCCCTGGTGGTGCTGTATCCGGTCGTCGTCCTGCTTGCCGGCCTGACCTGGGGCCGCCGGCCGGCGCTGGCCGCGGCGCTGCTCTCCGCCCTGGCAGGAGCTGCCATGACGTGGGCCGGGAGCCAGGGACTGCTCCCCGACAGCCCGGTGGAGGCGTGGCGCGCGTGGGCCGGCCTCGCCGGTGCGCTCGCCATGGTCGCCGTGCTGATGCACGTCGCGCTCACCGCGGAGGAGGAACGCCGGCATTCGGACCGGCGACTCCACCGGGAACTCGCGGCGCGACGAGAGACCGAAGCCGCGCTTTCGGAGGAGGTTCGGCGCAATGAGCAGTTTCTCGGTGCGACGATGGACGGCTATGTCCTCGCCGACACCGAAGGTGCGATCCAGGAGGTGAATCCAGCCTACTGCGACCTCGTGCAGTACTCCCGGGATGAGCTCTTGCGCATGAACCTCCGCGAACTGGAGGGGCAGGCGACCGCCGTAGACTTCGAGCGGCGGACCGAGTGGGTCGTCCGCCGGGGCGCCCATCGGTTCGAAACCCAACATCGCCGCAAGGACGGCGTGGTGGTCGATCTGGACGTGAGCGTCGTGGTCAGGCACACGCCCGACGGCCCGTGGCTCGCGGCCTTCGTCCGTGACACCACGGAGCGGCGCCAGGTGCAGCGAGCACTGCAGGCCAGTGAGGAGCGCTTGAACGCCTTCTTCAGGCACGCACCCAGTGGGCTCGCCCTGCTGGACTCCGAGCTCCGCTACACGCACGTCAATCCGTATCTCGCGACGATGAACGGTCGAAGCATCGAAGAGCATTTGGGCAAGACGCCCGCCGAGGTTCTCGACCCCATGGGCGCGGAAGTGAAGGCGCTGCTTCGTGGGGTCCGCGACAGCCGTGAGCCGGTGCTCAACCTGGAAATGTCCGGTCAGGTGGAGGGCGCCACGAGACATTTCGTGGTGTCCGTGTTCCCGGTCCCGGGTCCCGGCGAGCGGGTAGGCGTCGGTGCGGTACTTGCCGACATCACGGAACGCAAGCGCGCGGAGGAGGCGCTCCGGGAGAGTGAGGCGCGGTACCGCGTGGTGTTCGAGAACTCACCCGCCGGTGTCATCGTGGTGGGTCGTGACGGCGGGATTCGGGCGTTCAATCGGGCGATGCTCGAACCGGGCGGATACGCGCCGGAGGACATCGCGCGCTTCGCGTCCATCGAGGACCTCTATGCGGATCCGCAGGACCGATCCCGCCTCTGGGAACGGTTCCGGCAGGAGGGGTCCGTGCAGGGCATGGACGTGCGCCTCCGCGCAAAGGACGGCGGCACCTACGATGCCGCCATAAGTCTCAACTCGGTGGTGTTCGGCGGGGAGCCATGCGTCATCAAGCACATCGTGGACGTCACCGAGCGCAAGCGGGTCGAGCGGGCGCTCGTGGAGAGCGAGCGGCGGTTTCGGCGCCTGGCCGACAATGCGCCGGCCATCATCTATCGCCACCGACTGGGTGAGCATCCCGGCTTCGACTACATCAGCCCGGCGGTCGAGGCTATGTCGGGTTATGGGCAGCAGGAGTTCTACGAGGATCCGGGGCTCGGGCAACGGATCGTCCACCCGGAGGACCGCGCCGAGCTGGAGGACTTCGTGCGGGGCGTGCTGCCGCCGTCGCCGCACGTCGCGCGGTGGATTTGCCGGGACGGGACCATCATCTGGACCGAGGATCGGAGCGTTCCGGTCTACGACGACCGCGGTGCGCTGGTGGCGGTGGAGGGCATCGCGCTGGACATCACCCGGTCGAAGATCGCCGACGAAAACCTCCGCGAGTCGCGGGAGCAGCTGCGGCAGCTCGCCGCCCGCCTCCAGGCAGTGCGCGAGGAGGAACGCGCCAGCATCGCGCGGGAGATCCATGACGAGCTAGGCCAGACGTTGACGGCCATCAAGATCGACCTCGCGTGGGTCGCTGGGCGGGTTCCGCGCACCTGGCGCCGGGTGCGCGAGCGCAGCAGCGGACTGCTCGCGTTGGTCGATGGCGCCGTCGACACCGTGCGCAGGTTGGCCACGCAGCTGCGCCCGGCGGTGCTGGATGATCTTGGCCTGGCGGCCGCGGTCGAGTGGCAGGCGCAGGATATCGCCAGGCGGACGGGGCTCGACTTGGCGGTCACGATCCCGGCCGAGGATCTGCCGCTCGATCGTGATCAGACCACCGCGTTGTTCCGCATCCTCCAGGAGGCCCTGACGAACGTCGTACGGCATGCCGACGCGACGCACGTCGGCGTCGAGCTACGCCAAGATGGCGCAGCGGTCATTCTGGAGGTCACTGACGATGGCAGGGGAATCGGTGAGGAGAGTGCCAGTGCGGCCGAGTCCTTGGGGCTACTGGGGATGCGCGAGCGCGCAGCGGCCCTCGGAGGAACCGTGACCGTTGCGCGGGGTGCGAAGGGAGGCACGCGTGTCACCGCCACCGTGCCCCGTGACGAGAGCTGAGAACGGGATGTGCCGTTCCTCGGTCGATCGCGTGCTCACCGCGAAACGGTGACGACCACCCGCTGATACTTGGTGAGTGGCGGCGCGCCGTCGTCGGTCACCTCGAGGATCAGGTGAATCGTCTGTCCCGCCGTCGCGTCCGCGGGGACCTGCACGCCCGTCGCGAGCGACGTGGGGTGTGAAAACGTGATCGGACCCGGATAGGTGTCCACCGCCTTCCACCGCCACCACCTCACGGCGAGCACGTCCCCGTCCGGATCGGAGGCCACCCCCTGGAGCTGGATCGTCTCGCCCGGGCGCGCGGAGAGGCGCGGGGGCCCACGAAGCGTGACCATGGGCTCGTGGTTGGCGCCGGCGTACGTCGGGGTCATTGACCACTCGAGGCGCGCTGCGAACGCGTGCTGTGCGGTGGGTGTGAAGTTGGGATCAGGGGAGGGCGGTCGTGCCGCGGGATCGATGTCCTCGCCGGCCGCCGCTGCCTCGACGGCCTGCAGGAAGTTGGACCCAAGGGCGGGAGTACGCGTCCCGCCCTCTGCCTCGTCCAACCCCTCACAATGCGAGGTGATGCCGTTCCACCAGGCCCGTCAACATGGCGCGGTACACGTCGTGTGCGCGGGCCCGGAACTCGCGTTCCACGGGTTTCCGGTCCTCCCCGCCACCCCATCCCCCGTGAACGATGACGACCGGTGGCAGACCGGCCTCCGGCTAGGTATCCACCGCGTTCCGATCAACCGCCCTTCAGGGCACGTCACCGCAG
>JAOTWK010000180.1 GCA_029862935.1 Gemmatimonadota bacterium
CCACTACAGAACTCCCGAGCGCAGCGAGTTCCAGTGCGATCGTCCCTGGGCCAGTCGCAAGGTCGAGCGACCGAGATCCTCCAATACGAATAATAGCGTCGATTCGCTCATAGAAAGACGCGGGAAGCCCCGGGCGATAGGCCGCGTAGTCCTCGCTGTGTCTTCCGAAATCTATATTGGTCATGAGTGGCTAGAGCCTAATCGCGCCGCTCAAGCCCGGAGGCCTTCCGACCTCCTCTTTCGAACTCGGGCGCGGGACTCCTCTGCAGGCGTTCGGCCAGATCCAGGCAGCGGTCGAGCAGCGCCCGCGCACCGTCGTGCAGCTCTTCGCTGCGCATGACCATCTCAACGTTGCGCTCCATGTCCTCCGCGCTCCACCCGCGGCTGTGGGCAATGTACGGAAACTGGGGAAACTGCATGCCCAGCTCGCCAAAGAACTGCATCATCTGCCCCGCCACGGCCTGGATGTTGTCCTGCCCACCGGTCACTATGAACCCCGCAACCTTGTCCTTCAGCATAACGCGGTTCTTGAGCGTGATTTGGTTCTGCACTGTGTTCAGCCGCTCCGCCATCTTGAAGTACAACGAACTTGCCGCGCCCCAGCGAATCGGCGTTGCAACCAGTACGACGTCGGCCCAGAATACCAGGTCCTCGTAGACCGCGTGCATACCGTCAGTCGGATCCATCTGTGAGATGCTACACGGCCAGGTGCAGGCCTTTGCGCTCTTGGAGTAGTATCCTTCGCAGGCACGGAAGGACAACTCGCGCAGTCTGACAATGCGCGCCTCCAGAGAGTGCTTCATGCGCGCGTGTTCAAGCGCGCTTTCTAGCAGCGCCTCGGACGTTGAATAGCGCGGGTACTTGTTGTCCATTACAGTGGTCGAGATGCCGACCACGCGAAGCGGTCCGGGCTGGCGTCTGGTGTCGCGATCGAGCGGATGCGGCGCGTGCGCCAGCTTGTTGCGACCGGTGGCCGGCGTGGCGAGCACCAGAAGCCGGCCGCCTTCCACCTTGAATTCGAAACGCGGCACCCGGTCCTCCTCGTAGCCGGGTTCCCCTTTGCCTGTAATGCGATGAAACTTCCAGTTGTGCCACGGGCAGACGATGTAGTCGCCGTCGAGCGTGCCCTGCCCAAGGGGTCCGCCCACATGGTTGCAAGCACCGTGGATCGCCCCGAAGCTCCCGCCAACGCACGAAAGTGCAATCTTCGTGCGTCCTACGAGTACTTGCTGGAGTGGCTTCTTCGACAATTCAGCCACTTCACCCACGTCGTGCCACTTTTTATCATTCATCGGCGCTCCCTCTATCGTTCATCCGGCTAACGTCTCGCGATTCTACTGCACGGCCCGCCCGATGACAAGCGCGCAGCGCGTACCGAAATGTCCTTCCATGTCAGTAGCAATCGCTTGTTAGCTAGCGGTGATTCTCTAGCCTGCCAGCCAAAATCGGTGCGGTAACCAGCGTCGGAGAGCATCTCGGCCATGGTGACCTCCCATTGCGTCAGGCCGTAGATCGGAGTCTCGATCGGAATCGACCCGTTACCGGTGCGGACGGCATAGCGCCCCGTCATGATCGCCGCACGACTGGGCGTGCATTGGGCTTCGACATTGAAATTGAGAAGGCGCATGCCCTCGCTCGCCAGTTTGTCGATGCGCGGCGTGGGCGCCCCGCGAAGAACGCCACCGCCGTACACCCAAGCTCTCCCCAACCAAAATTGTCCATAAACACCAGAACAATGTTTGGCTTGGTAGGCTGTGCGTTGGATGTGCCGACAAACAGAGCGCAGGCCATCATGGTGAGCAGCAAGGTCGTTCTTAGCTTCATAGCTTTCCTTCTTCTCTGGAGCCTCGGTACGATGGCCAGCTAACGTGTGCATCAGCCGCGCAGCGGCCTGGCGCGCCGCTGGCCATCTTCATGTCTTCAATTCTTTTCTCTAGCCTGTCACGCCAGCGGTGTGACAGGCCGAGTCGGCGGCTGAATGCGCGGGTTGGGCCGCGATTGGTTCATGCCAACAAGGCCGCGTTCAGATTCGCTTGTACGTGGCCTCGAACAGCACCTTCCAGTCTTGTCCATCCGGCGACATTTCCATCATCCCCTTCATGGTTCCAGGGATCGAAAGGTCGGAGGTCATGCGCGCGTGCATCCCTGGGCCGCCGTGGGCGAGGATGAGCACGTCACCGTTGAATCCTCCGACGAATACCTCGGGAGGTGAACCCATGCAGTCGAACCAATGGAGGGAGTAGCGGTCCTCCTTGGGGTCGTAAGTGTAGACACCGTGCCCGGTGAACGTGATGGCACCGTCACGCTCTTGTTCGTACTCGGAAATGAGGACGAATCCACCGAGGCCGATCTCGTGCTTGTTTCTTCCGATTGCCACTCCACCTTTCGGATCCCACTGGGAAGGATGCATGGTCTCCTCTCCTTCCCAGGATCCGGCAAGCACTTCTAGCTTGAGGTGACCAGCTGACGGCTTTGGTATATTCATCGGCTACTCCTTCGGTCTTAAGAGTCTCATGGGTGGCCTTTAGGTGGGCCTAACAGTCCAGATGAGCGGCGTGGCCCGCCGAGTGGCACGAGCACCTTCTCGCCCGAAGGCCAAGCCACTTCAACCAAATACCAATCCCAAACGGAGAGAAAGGCCACGACCGCTCCATCTGGTAGTTAGCCAGTAGCGCTCGGCCCGGTTCGGGCCAGAACTCATCGATCCGACCAGACCGCCAATTCATTTCCACTCGGATCGGTGAAGTGAAAGCGCCGTCCACCCGGAAACTCGAACGTCTCCCGAGCGATCCGACCTCCGTACTCTCTGATTCTCGTTTCAATCTCTTCCAAACTCGTAGCGTAGAGCACGACTAATGGGCCGCCTACCCCAACTTCCGGTACCACGCTAAAACCACCACTAAGTCGGCCGTCGGTGAAGCTCGCGTAGTCCGGACCATAGTCAGTAAACTCCCAACCGAAGACCTCCGAGTAAAACCTCTTGGTCTCCTCGATGTTTGTGGTCGGAAACTCTATGTAATCCACACGAAGGTCTTGTTCTGCTTGGCTCATAAGTCTCTCCTAGAAATATCGGCAGCCTCACGCGGGAGGGAGGCCTGACCACCACTACTACGTTCACAACATGCCAAGGGGGTAGGTATCGTACCCGACAAAGCATAACGAACGGTGATCGTTGAGGCCATAGTCGAGAATAACCTTCCACCAGATGACGTCATGACTGCGCGCTGCCCGGCTAACGTTGGCTTCACCTGCAAAGACGTTTGGCGCGGACCTGGCGCAAGCCAGGTGCGTGACGAACGGCTTTGTCTGGTGCAAGCGCTTGTTAGATTTTACTGTCATGCTCCACGGTTATCACTACCTGTCCTTTCTTCTGCCCTGATTCGACATACCTGTGAGCCGCAGCAGCTTCTTTAAGCGGAAACCTCCTGTCTACGCTTGCCTTCAGCTTTCCGGCCTCCACGAGTTCTTTTATGTAAACCAGATCCTCGGTCGTCTCTTTCAACAACGGAGACAGTGCCTTCTTGCTGCTTGTCAGATTTTGCCACAGTATTCGGAATAATCGCGGCAGACGATGAGTTGCCAAAAGATAGAAACCGTTCTTGTTCAAAGATCTCGTGCTACCCGAGAACGGACTCGTGCCTACGGTGTCGAAAACGATGTCATACGTCTCACCGAGTCTGCTGAAATCCGCTTTCGTGTAATCGATCACCTTGTCGGCTCCCATGGATCTAACCAGCTCTAGTTTCGCGGTGCTGCAGATCCCCGTAACCTCCGCCCCGAAATGTTTGGCCAGCTGTACCGCAAAAAGACCTACGCCACCAGAAGCACCGAAGACCAGGACCCTCTGTCCGCTCTGGATTCTTCCTTTTCTCAGGAAGAACAACGCGGTCAATGCCCCTTGCTGAACCGCGGCGGCCCCCTCGGCGGTCATACTGGCCGGTTTCCGCGCCAGTACGCCGTCTTCCGGCATACAGATGTACTCGGCATAAGCACCGGTACTCATCCCGGGGTAGCCGAAGACCTGGTCACCTAACCTGAAGAGTGTTACATCCTTGCCCACAGCTTCGACTTCCCCGGCCAGCTCGGTTCCCAGCAAGGGTTGCCTGAGTTTCGTGAGCCCGACATGCATTCCGAAAAGGTAAGCCAGAAGCCGGGTAGGTGCTTTGAAGCTACGCACCCAGCAGTCGTATCTAGTCACCGTAGTCGCATCGATTCGTATCAGTACCTCATGGTCCTCGGGCCGAGGCTTCTCTACCTCCGCGAGTTGAAGCACCTCCGGAGGCCCGAATTTTTTGTATACAACTGCTTTCATCAGCATTCCTCGATACTATCCGCTATCCTGCCATATCAAGAACAGCGAGAGTCAATTCATCCTGTGGGACTGCAGAATCTAACGTGCTGCGGCTCAGCTGCGGGCGGTGATGGCGCGGTCCTGGCTCTGCCAGGACCGTGACAGCGCCGATCCGTCAGCTGCAGCCGCTAGTTAGGCGGTATGGTCCTCATCTAGGCCTCTGGCCCAGATAGATAGTACACGCTGACCGCTTGCTCCGTAGCCTGGAAGCACATGACACGGTCTACCTCATGCTCGAACCCGGCCCGAGCAAGGACCTTTCTCGAGCCCTGGTTGGAGTGTGCGGCTATTGCCAGAATCCTCGGCAACCCGAACCTGCCGAATGCCCAACGGCACGCTGCGATGACGGCTTCGACGGCGAGCCCCTGGCGCTGGTATGCCTCCGCTACCGCGAAGCCGACCTCGACATCGCCTTCGAACGGGCTCAGCCCGACGTGCCCAATGAGCGTGCCGTCACTCCGGTGGTCGACTGCCAGGACATAGGGTCCGTGTCGAGGATCCGCTGGTGCTGCGTACTGATCGATCAGGAACTTGAGAACCCCGCGCGCCTCGACCTCGTCGGCATACACTTGGCTGGGGAGCCACTGCCGAGACGCGGGCTCGTTGCTCAGGGCGTATGCGGATGCCGCATCCCCGAGTTCAAAGGGCCTCAGGACGAGTGCCTCCGTCTCTATCCGGAACAGCTGCCCCGATTCGCTCTCCACGTTTCCCACCGTCCCTTGTCCGCCTAACACCTTGCGGATCTGCGGCCGCTCCCCGACACAGACCGTTTCGTACTACGATAACAATGACTAGCCATTCACCCTCCCAAGCTCACTGAGCGGTCCGCAGCAGCCGCTTGTTAGAGAGCCGCAAGCATGAAGCCTATTCCAGCCCCCGCTCTTTGTTCCAACGCCGCCACGGTGATTTACCTGGATCGAATCTCGTAATGGGCTCTCCCAGGATCTCGAATACGTCCTCCGCTGCATGAACCTGCTTGTTGCCACTGCACATGCCTGTCTCAAAGCGGTATAGCTCACCCGGTCGGGCCACGACCACATAGTACTGCTCAACTTTGAACTCGTATTCACATGGCGCGTTATTGACAACGAGAGCCCGCTGCTCCACTTCCCCGCTCCACACATCTGTCACATCGAAGAACACAATCCGATCCCCATAGCCTGCCTCGATCGCTTTAATGTGTTTGACGCGACCAGCGAATACGGTGCTGCGCTCCAACATTCCGCGATTCAAGATCATCATTTCACATGAGCACGCCTGTACCGACACCGGCGCTACCACACACACGAATATGAACATGGACATGAATACGTATTTCATGACGGCTCTCTAACGTCCTGGCGCTCTGCTGCGGCGCCAACTATCGATCCTTAAAACCTCGATTTACACAATCGCTCAAAACAGCTCGAACTCTCGTGCGCCGCTGTAGCAGCGCCTAGTTAGGAGGTGCTCCGCTTCTTCCGCTGCATAATCGTAAAGGCGACTACGCCTCCCAAAACAACTCCGACTCGAATCCCGTTCTTGATGTCACCAATTGCACTTCCAATAATCCCGCCCAATGCACCACCTACCAGGATACAAGGCACGGCAATTCGGAGAGTGGCTCCGACGGTCATGCGGGAAACTCTTGAATTCTTGTCCGCTCCCTGTAGGGCCATTTCCCGCGTCCTTCTAACGCACGGCCGCTCAGCTGCGGGCCGGGTTGGCGCGGCCGGTGCGCAAGCACCGGGCGTGACGACCCGGATCCGCCAACTGCAGCGGCTTGTTAGGCGGAATCACGGACTTCTACGACCATGTACCAGCATGAGCCGAACTCTGGATCCTGGAATTCGCGGAACAGGCGGAAGCCAGCCTTCTCAAACGCTCGGATGGCGCGCCCGTTCGAAACCGAAGTTCCCACGCCTGCGACTGCCACGAAAGGATCCTCCCGCAAACGAGCCAAAAGCAAGCCGAGAGATTTCGGCCCAACACCTCGGCCAGTGAACTCCGGTTCCCCGATAAGGACGTCGATGTCCACGAGGTCATCTGGAAGATCCGCCAACCCAGCAGCTTCAAGCTCGTTCTGAGGGGGCGTCTGCCAACACAGATAGCCAACCGGGGCTCCGTCGGCCGCAATGACAGCGTGGTTCTCTGGTGAGCACCGGAGTGAGTTGTCCAACGCCTGCTGGGGATCTCCCCACCACCGAGCCACGTGCGGTCGGTGCAGCCAATCCCGAAGCTTGTGCGAGTGGAACTCGGGATCTAGGGGCTCGAGGCGGACCTCTCGTATGGGCATCACGTCACCTGCTTTCCGCCTAACGCCTGCCATTCAGCTGCAAAGCGTAGCCGCCGAGCATGGTGGTATCAATGGCCACCACGCGCAGGCGGCGTAGCTTTGTCTGCTGCAATGGCTTGTTAGGCCGCTGCGCATCACTCCTTGGCCTGCAACGCTATGCAAACACCGACCGGGTCTCGAACGACGGCGTGTCCGGCGTCGGTCGATCCCTTGATGATCTCACCGCCGCCCTCGCGAACGAGTCGAAGACTCTCCTCGAAGTCATCGACAGGCAGACTAAGTATCCAAACGGGTGGGATTCCCTCGTTATCACCGCCCGCATGGCAGATTGCCGCCGCAGACACACCGTCGGGTCGCCGCATTTCGAATCCGCCGTCGACGTCGGCAGAGGCTGTCGACCATCCGACGACCTGTTCGTAGAATTCGCACG
>JAOTWK010000181.1 GCA_029862935.1 Gemmatimonadota bacterium
GGGACTCGTGCCGCTGGTGATCGTGCTGTCCCTGGCCTTTGCCATCGGCTCGACTACCCGCAGCCTGGGCACCGGCGTGTTCGCCGCGCAGGCGGCCGAAGCCGCTCTCCCGACCGTCATGGTGCCGGCCGTGATTTTCTTGATCGGCTGCTTCATCGCGTTCGCCACCGGCACGTCCTGGGGCACATTTGCCATCATGATCCCCATCGTGATCCCGATGGCGGATCTGCTCGGGCTGCACCCTTCGCTCGCCCTCGCGGCCGCCCTGGGCGGAGGCGTGTTCGGGGATCACTGCTCGCCGATCTCCGACACCACCATCGTGGCCTCCATGGCATCCGCCACCGACCACATCGACCACGTCCGCACCCAAATGCCGTACGCGCTCGTGGCGGGGGCGGGAGCGATCATCCTGTTCCTGGTGGCGGCGGCGGTGTTGTAGTTTTCCTGCCATGAAAACTCTCCGCTCTCTCGCCTTCGTCACGGCGGGCTTCTCGTACGCCGTGATCGTGCTGGGGTTCATCGTCCGCATCACCGGGTCGGGCATGGGGTGTGGTGACGACTGGCCGTTGTGCAACGGCCAGCTGATCCCCTCCCTCGATTCGGCCGAAACCGTGATCGAGTTCGGGCATCGCGTGGCGGTCCTGGGACTGGGCGCCCTGGCAGCGGCGGTTGCGATCTTGGCCTGGCAGACCCGCAAGGTGCCGGGGGCGGCGGGCCGCGGCGGGACCGTTTCACCCGCGCTCCTCGCGGTAGGGCTTCTGGTGGTGCAGTCGCTGCTGGGCGCCTTGGCGGTCAAGCTCGAGCTGCCCCCGCACACGGTGGTGTTGCATCTCGGAACGGGACTCGCGCTCCTGGCGACACTGATGGTGCTGGGGCTCCGCGCCGGGGTGGTCATGGGCACCACGGCGCCACCGGGCTCCGGCCTGCCCAGCGGGGGGATCCTCGCCGCGGCCGTCCTGGGGGCCCTGGTCGTGCTGATGGGGGGGATGACCGCCACCACGGGCGCCTCGTCCGCCTGCATTGGCTTCCCGCTCTGCAACGGCCAAGTCTGGCCCACCGCGGGAGCTGACGGCCTCCAGCATATTCACTGGACGCACAGGCTGCTCGCCTACGGCCTGTTTCTCCACCTGATGGGGGTGGCGCTAGGCCTGCGCCGGAAGCAGGCGCCTGAGCGCCTCAAGACGGCTGCGTGGGTGGCGTTCGGGCTGGCGGTGGCTCAGGTGGCCGCCGGGGCGGTCATGGTTCTGGCGTACCTGCCGCCATTCTGGCGCGGGCTCCACGCGGTGCTCGGCACGGCGGTGTGGGTCGCCCTAGTCTACCTCACATGGGTGGCCCGAGGCAGGACCCCGTCGGTAGCACCTGCCGCAGCGCGGGGCTAAGCCGACACAGCATGGGCGTCTACCGGCCGGGTCTCGCGCGGCTCTCGGCCCTCATGGTCGGGCTTGCCGCGTGCAGCCTGTCGGACGGCGGAATCGGGCCGGCGCCGGTGCCCACATTCCTCGGCACAACCGTCCTCCCCAACCCGCACAACACCATCAGCGCCGTGGCGGAAGTGCGGGCGGCGCTGTGGGACAGCGCCTTCGTCCGGTTCTGGAAAGACGGACAGCTCCCGGTTCGCTCGCCGAGCTACGCGTTCGGGCAGGACACCGTCGTTAGGATTCCCGTTCTCGGACTCGATACGGCCGCTGCGTACACGATCGAAGTGAATCTGGTCCTCGGCGACACGTTGGTGGTCGCCGCCGATACAGGCGATTTCGTCTCCGGAACTCTCCCCGACTGGATTCCTCACGCAGCCGCCCAGGGTAGCGACACCACGCCTGGCTACCTCGCGATCTCGTATCCGGACGGGCCGGTCATTGTCGACAACTCGGGTCGGGTCGTCTGGTACCGATCCTCCCCCAACGGCGTCTTGAATTCCTTTCAGGCCCACGCCAACGGCCAGTACACCGCGCTGGCACTCGACGACTCCACGGACGGGTTCCTCGTGCTCGACGAGCTCGGGTACGCGATCGGGGCGTTGGAGTGCCAGGGCTATGCAACCCGGTTTCACGACCTTCTGGTGTTGGCCGACGGGAGTGCCTGGCTCCTATGCGATGATACCCGGACTATGGACTTGTCGGCCTTGGGTGGCGTGGACACCGCTAGCGTCACCGGGACCGTGGTCCAGCAGCTGAGCCCCGCCGGAACCGTCTTGTCCGAGTGGAACGTCTTCGATCACTTCGCCATCACCGACCTCCCCCCGAATGCCCGCAGCGGGTCCGACGTGAACTTCACGCACGGCAACGGCATTGCGCTCGACGGCGACGGGAACCTCCTACTCTCGTTCCGCAGTCTGAACGAGATCACCAAGATCAACGCTACCACTGGCGAAGTCATGTGGCGCCTGGGTGGGCTACGAAACGAGTTCACCTTCGTGAACGACCCCAAGGGAACGTTCGAGCGACAGCACGGCCTTCGCCCCGCCGGACCGGGACAGATCCAGGTCCTGGACAATGGCCTCCGCGCCCCGAGCCGGTTCGCGCGCTACTTGCTCAATCCCGTCGCACGGACGGCTCTGCTCGTGGTGGAGTTCATCGATGCCCCTACCACATACACCCTCGTCGGGGGGGGGACCCAGTACTACGGCAACGGACACGGCTTGGTCAGCTTTGGCCGCGCGGGCCGGTTAGTCGAGTTCGACGAGGCGGGGAACCGTGCGTGGGAGCTGACCGGCATCGACGGCATCTACGTGTTCCGGGCACAGCGGATCGCGTCGCTCTACGCGGCGGAGCGGGCCGGCCGCTAGGACCCCGGTCTGGTTGGAGGCAGCACCGTCGTTTGGACAGGCACGCGGGGGGGCCAGGCCACATGGCCTGGCCCCCGTTTCTCGACCGAGTCGGATGGATGGAATACTACGGCGAGGTGATCTTGACCTGGAAGACTGTCGTGCTTCCGGAGTACAACTCGACGTAGAAGTAGTTCGTGTCTCCTCCCGTGACGGTCCAGGACCCCGTCTCGGGAATCGAACTGCCGCAGCCGAGGCAATCGACGAAGCCATCGGACGCGTCGGTATAGAATACGTCGATGTCCGTATCGTGATCGATCCAGTCCACGCTCGTCGACAACGTCAAGCCTGCGGCCGGCGAGACCTTCACGATGGCATCGGGCGCGCTCCCTGAAACCACCCCGTAGAACGTGAGTGGAAACGGTCCCGCGCTGATGTCCGGGGCGGTCGTGATGTCGTCCGTCATGAAGTTCGGTGCGGCCGTGGTCACCGGCGTGGTTGCGTCGAGCGTCGTGGGGAACTCGTCCAGGAACACCAGGTTGGTCAGGCTCACCGTGGCGCCCGTGGCCCCATTGGGTTGCGAGGCGACGAGCTCGAGCTGATCGGCCGTGACCGAATGCACGTAGGCTGCAGCTCCCCCGATCGTCGCGGTCGTGGCGGCCGGATCGAACTTGATGCTGCTCGTGGCAGTGACCGTCACGATGTCGAAGCCGAGCGCCGACGAGGACACGGCGACGGCGCCGCCGAATGACGTCGGGAACGACACGAGGGTCGTAGGATCCGACGTCACGCCGCCCACGGTCGCGGTGATGGTCGTTGACCCGGCGCCGACGGCCGCCAGATCGAAGTCGGTCTGCGGCTGCGGATCTCCGGATGTCGTCTCATCGACGGTGGCCGTGGCGACACTGCCATCGGCCACGCTTATCGTCGGCAAGGTCGGAAGGACGTTGCCCTGTGCGTCAAACGCCCGGGCAAAGAGCCTGATGGTTCCGCCGACGTCCAGCTCGATGTACGTGCGGGAGATCACCACCCTATCCACGTCGCCGCGAAGCGCCGCGGTCGGGTCCTCCACGCAGCCGGCAATCAACAGGATGGCAGACACCGAAGCCACGGCGCCAAAGAGATGTCGTTTCATGCGATCCTCACTCCCAGAGTACGGCTGTAAGAGGTCTAGAACCGTAATACGTCTTCGACGGCTTGCGGCCCTAGCTGTTCCCGCCAATCGGCGCGACTGGGCTCGAAGCGGTCATCCGTATAGATCAACTGGTAATTCCCCAGGCCGGTCAGGTCCAAGAACACGTACTTGAGCAGTCGCGGCCTGCTGTACTTCCACACTTCGTAGGGGGGCGTATTGCCCGATACCGGCCGGCGAAGCACATCTTCCGGCTCGCCGCGCTTCAGGAATATCCGGCCGCGGTCGGTGCGCCAACCAGGGATGTTCCCCGCCCCACTCTCGCGGAACCGTCGGTTCGCCTCCGCGAACAACGCGTAGTACGCATCGCGGTACTCGTTCGCGTCCGTCTCCGGCGTGGGGTCGCGCCTCTCCCAGAACGCCCGGAGATAGTTGCGTTTTCCCTCGAGGCTCAGGTCTTCGTACAGACCGCGCTCGCTCGCTTCCTGCAAGTACACCGTCGGGCTGTGAAGCGAATCCAGCCGTTCTTCTGTCAGCTCGGCAAACCAGTCACTCCGAGGTGCGGTCACCGCCTGCGCGATGTGGGCGTCCGTCTCGAACCCGGCCATGGAGAACGGGCCCTCGCGGACCACCGTCTGGCCGTCGAGCTCGGCGGTTACGCGCAGGTAGTAGTCACCCTCGGGCAGACCCGCGAGACTCAGCGAGCGGGCCACGACACCGCCGCCACCCCCGATCGCAACCCGCTCGGGTGCCGCACCGGTGATCAGCGTGCCGTCTTCCGTGACGATTGCCGCCTTCAAGGTCGCGGTCATGTCCTCCGCCGAATACAGCTCCACGTAGTAGAACAGGTCTGCATTGCGTGGCGTCAGCACCGGCCGGGTGCTCGCCGAGAAGAAAAACGAGCCCTTCTGGATCTCCCCCGGACCGGGCTCAGCCCCTTCGGCACTCGCCCGACGCATGCGTCCGCTCGCGAGCAGATCCGACGCTACCGTTTCCCTGCCAAGCGACGTCAGGTCAATGGCCGTCCGCTCCACGTTGCCGCTCACGGAGTCCGTGAGACTCACGGTCAGGGTGTACCGACCGCCCCGCACCGAGAACGCGAAGTGCTCCACCGTCGACGCCCCCGCGATCTCGAGCAGGCCGCCCTCCACGGACTGCGACCAACCGGACTCGTACAGCACGGTTCCACTCGAGTCCGCCACCGCAACGTCCACGCGGTACACGCCGTCTCCACCGGCACCCGGCGTCAGGAACCGAAACGGCACCCGACAGAATCCGTCTACCAAGGTGTTTCCAGCCCGGAGGAACCGTCGGGTCACCACGTCAACCGCAGGATCCGCTTGCGCCACTCCGGTGCCGGGAGACCCGGCAACCAACGTGGTCACCGCCATGAGGGTGGTCAGCAGCGTCACGGCTCTCTTCTACTCCACCCCTCGCCGGCCGACTGCCCGCGACACGGGCAGTCGCACCGGCCGAATGGACACACGCGCCTTTCTACCAGTTGATCGACGCGCTGTATACGTGCGTGCCGCCCAGAACGCCCATGTGACGGTACGCATAGTCCAAACCCAACCCGACGGTCCCGCGGTTGTACATGATCCCGCCACCGAGGGCCAGCCCGTCCAAATCTTCAGTCGCCCACAGGTCGGTCCCGAAACCCGCGTCACCCGTGGGGGCGAAGTTGTTGTCGGCCTGGTACGTGTAGCTCCCGCGGGCCATCACCGTGAACCCGGTTTGGCCGATGTTTGTAAGGCCCCACTCTAGCCCGCCGCCACCGGTCGCCCTCGAGTTATTGGGCTGCGAGAACGCACCCAACACCGTGACCCGTGTCGACACCGAGTTGATGAAGTCGTACGCCAGGGCCACCCGGAACACGACCGGCAACCCGAAACTCTCCGCCGTGTACCGTGCGGGCGCCGGGTCCTGCGGCACCTGCTGTGAGTTCGGCGGGGATGGTCGAGAGACCAGAATATCGAGCCCGACGCCGCTGTACCGGAGGGTCGAGCCCAGGTTGGCGATCACGAACGAGGCGCGGATCGGTCTCTCGGCGACCAGCGCGTGGAAGCTCGTGCCGAAATCGACCGCCACACCGGTGGCGCTCACCTTGGCGAGGCTCGAGCTCACGACCTTGCCGGTGAGCCCAGCGGAGAACCGATCGGAGAAGTTCTGTGCCAGGGTTACCCCGTAGAACGACTCCGACACACTGTACGTCGAGCCATCGCCGTCCGGCGCGCTCAGCGAGTAGATCGGCTGGTCCGAGAACCCGAACGTCCCGATCTGGAATCCGATTGTGGTTTGACCGTCGTTGAACGGGAAGGCGATGCCTCCCCAGGAGTATCGCGTGTCCGCGAGGTAGTCGTACGTCGAGAGCGAGACGCCGGGCCGCGCGATTTCGGCGACGCCCGCCGGATTCCAGTACAGCGCCGTCGGGTCGGTTGCGATGGCGGCGTACATGTTCCCCAGCGCGGCGCCGCGGGCGCCCGCGCCGAGGAGCAGAAACTCAGCGCTGGTCGTGCCGAACGCCGTGTTGTCGATGCCCGGCAGCGGCACCTCTTGGGCACGGGCCGTTCCTGCGGCAGCGAGCCCAATCACGGCAGCTCCGACCAACGTGTTACGAAGTAGCCTTCTCATAGTCTGCCTCCGATGGGCGGGCAGGGCGTGACCGCCCCGCCCGCACGTCTCGATCACTGAGCCTGCTGCCCAATGGCCAGGTTGCCCGAATTAATCACGGTAAAGCGTCCGATCCTCTCTTCGCCGGTGGGCGTTTCGACGTGGTAGAAATACACCCCGCTCGCCACGAACTGGCTGTTGCGATTTCGCAGGTTCCACGTCGCCTCACCCCCACCCAATGGATCGTTGTGCTCGACGATCGCGACCAACACGCCGCTCGTCGAGTAGACCCGGATGATGGCCTGCGACGGCAGGTTGACGAACTTGAGCACCTTCTGCTGCGGGGTGAGCTCAAGGCCACTCGTCACGTAGTACGGATCCGGAAGCGTGTGCACGTTGCTCAGATCGCCGGCGGTCGTTGCGTCGATCCCGGCCACCTGCTCCACGCTGACCGTGAACTGCAGCCCGGGCACGACGGTGGCACCGGCAGTGTTGGGTGCGAACGTGTAGTTCGAGCAGTCCGTGGCCCCGGGGCCGACGGCGGGCGT
>JAOTWK010000009.1 GCA_029862935.1 Gemmatimonadota bacterium
CTCTGATGGCAAGCGTTCTGGCGGTACTCGAGCAGCGTGGCGGCAAACTCAAGCGTGTGTCGCATGAAGTGCTGACGGCGGCGCGCGCGTTGGCTGACGGACTGGGTGGTGAGGTGCATGCGCTCTTGATCGGTGGGTCGGGTATCTCGGGTGAGGGGCTCGGCGAGTTTGGCGCCGACAAGGTGCTGGTGGTTGCGGACGACGCGGTCGCCGATTATCAGGCTGATCTCTATGCGAGCGCGGCGACCGAACAGGCCAAGGCAGGCGACTACGCGGCCGTGCTCCTGTCGGCGACGGCGTTGGGGAAAGACCTGGCGCCGCGCATTGCGGCACGGCTGGGTGCACCGCTCGCCGCCGACGTGACCGAGGTCAAGCACGACGGCGGCATCGTGGTCACACGGCCCGTGTATGCGGGGAAGGCCATCTACACGCTCAAGGTGTCGGGTGCACCAGGTGTCATCTCGGTGCGGCCGAATGCGATCACCGTGGCGAACGCGGCAAGAGCCGGAACGGTCGAGGCTGCAAGCCCTGCGTTGGGTGACACGCGTGCCAAAACGCTCGAGATCAAGGCGCCCGAAAAGGCCGCGCTCGATGTGGCCGAGGCGACGATCGTGGTGAGCGGTGGGCGCGGGCTCAAGGAGCCCGAGAACTTCAAGATCATCGAGGAATTGGCCGACGCGTTGGGCGCGGCCGTTGGTGCGTCGCGCGCGGCGGTCGACGCGGGTTGGCGGCCTCACGCCGAGCAGGTCGGACAGACGGGCAAGGTCGTGAGCCCTAATCTCTATTTTGCAATCGGCATCTCGGGTGCGATCCAGCACTTGGCCGGTATCCGCACGGCGAAGACCATCGTCGCCGTGAACAAGGATGCGGACGCGCCGATCTTCAAGGTGGCCGACTACGGGATCGTTGGCGATCTGTTCGAGGTCGTACCGCGGATTACTGAGGAGGTCAAGAAGCTCCGGGAGGGGTGAGATCGCTCTTCTTGGGCGCTGAGACCTCGCCCGTCCCGCCAGCGGTGGCACGCGTGAGCCGACGGTTGCGATAGTCCCCACGCTTCACGTCCGGGAGACGACCATGGGTCCGATCTGGATGACGTTGCTGTTGGTGAGCATGCTCGGACTGTTCTCCTGGTCCGCCTTCCGACGGATACGACAGGTCAGGATCGGGGTGCCCGACCGACGCTTCGCGTGGACCCTCGAACAGCTCTTCGACCGCAGCAAGACCGTATTGGTCTACGCTTTCGGGCAGCGACGGATGCCCACCTATCGGCTGGCCGGCGTGGCACACATCGGCATCTTTGTCGCGTTCCTTGTTCTTCTCCTTAACAGCATCATGCTGTGGACCCGTGGGTTCGACGCGGGATTCGATTTCTGGGGGGTGTTGAGCGTCGACCGGCCGCTGGGTCAGCTCTATGCGTTCGCGCGCGAGATCGCGGCATTTCTCGCCATTCTGGGCTCGGTCGCGTTTCTCTATCTCCGCTGGGTGAAGCGTGGGTACGACAGCGGTGACCCTCAGGCTGTCAAAGACAAGCCGCGGATGACGCTCGGCCACCATCCCAACCGGTACGTCTTCACGGAGGGGGTTCTCATTCTCTTCATCATCATCACGATGATGGGAGCCGACTTCGTGTACGTGGCGTCGACGCTCGTGCTCGACGCGCGAGCGTCGGGCATCCCCCTCGATGCCGGGTGGTGGGAGCCGTTCAGCGGTGTCGTGGCCCAGCTCGTCTCGGACCTGGAAGGCCAACGGCTTGTCACGGCCTCTCAACACGTGGGGTTCTGGTGGCACTCGGCGTTCGTGCTTGTCTTCTTGAACCTGCTGCCGTATACCAAGCACTTCCACGTGCTCACCGTCATGCCGAACGTGTTCGCCTACGACCGAAGGCCGAACGCGTTGCCGAAGGTCGACGATCTCGAGGGCAGGGTGGAACGCGAGGAGTCGCTGGGGATCAACCGGCTGGGCGACCTGACGTACAAGCACATCATGGATCTGTACACCTGCACGGAGTGCGGGCGCTGCAGCGACAACTGCCCGGCCTTCATTACCGGCAAGGTGCTTTCGCCGAAGCATCTCACTCTGGCCATCCGCGATCATCTGTACGCCACCGAGAGAAGCATGTTCAGTAATGCTCAGTCGACTGAGGTAGCGAGCGCTACGCCGGTGGCGCTGACCGAGTCCGGCAACGGCGGGGAACCCATTCATACGTTCCCGGCGGCTCCCCATGGTGGCTACTTCGTGGCCGACACCGTCGTCGACTTGGTGCCCAACATCATTCATGCAGATGTGATTTGGGGGTGCACCTCGTGCCGCGCCTGTGAGGAGCACTGTCCCGTGATGATTTCCTATGTCGACAAGATCATCGGCATGCGGCGTGAGGAGGTCATGATGAAGAGCGCGTTCCCGGGCGAGTTGCAGGGCGCGTTCCAGGGCATCGAGACCAACGGTAACCCCTGGAACCTCGCCGCGATGGATCGCGGCAACTGGGCCGAGGAGCTCGACGTCCCGTTGTTGAGCGACAAGCCTGACGCGCAGGTTCTGTACTGGGTCGGGTGTGCTGCGAGCTACGACGACCGTGCCAAGCGCGTTGCGCGCTCTCTGTGCAAGCTCTTGAAGGCAGCCAACGTAGACTTTGCGATTCTGGGACCGGAGGAGACGTGCACTGGCGACCCGGCGCGCCGCGCCGGCAACGAATATCTGTTTCAGATCTTGGCCGAACAGAACATCGAGACGTTCAATCGCTATAAGGTCTCGCAGAAGACGGTCATCACAGCATGCCCGCACTGCTTCAACACGTTGGGGAACGAGTATCGGGACTTCGGCGGCGACTACAACGTGGTTCACCACTCGGAGTTTCTAGCCGGCTTGCTCGAGGAAGGAAGGCTCAAACCCACCAAGCCTGTGAACGGGAAGGTCGTCTACCACGACAGCTGTTACCTGGGCCGCTACAACAAAGTCTACGATGCGCCGCGTCGCGTGCTCGCATCGATCGACGGGGTGGAGCTCTCCGAGGTGCCTTATTGGAATCGCAAGAAGGGGTTGTGTTGTGGCGCGGGTGGGGCGCAGATGTTCATGGAGGAGCAGGGCGAGGAACGGGTCAACAACAAGCGCACGCTGCAGCTGTTGGACACCGGTGCCACGACCATCGCCAGCAGCTGTCCCTTCTGCATGACCATGCTCACCGACGGTGTGAAGAATCGGGAGAGGGAAGACACCATCGGCCAGCGGGACATCGCGGAGATTCTTGCTGATGCGGTCGGGGTGGATGACGCGGCGGGGGCCTCAGCCTCGGCGCAGTGATCTCGAGGGCGGCATAATTGACGGCTTGAATCGGGAAAGCCGCCCGGATTGAGGTGTAACGTTGCTGCCGACTGAGCCCCTCTTCATAGGGAGGGGTGTGGTGGGGCTCGTCCACGGGCCCGTCGGCTGCGACGAGTCTTGCTGCGATGTGTTCGCGGGCCAACGCGCAAACCTCGCTGCAACAGCTCGCGCAAGGCATGCTAGTATGGCGAGTTGCGATGGTGGAATGCATGCCCGATGCGTGACAGGCTGCGAGGAGGGTGCGTGATAAACCGATATGTCGGTCGGCGTATATACTAGTTGGGCGGAGTAGACTGGCAGTTAGGTGACTGCGTGCCAATCCGAGTTACGGTAGACACCAGCGCGCTGCCGACTACATGGCTCACCGGTATCGATCGAGGGAAGTTCGAGTTCGCTGTCATATCCGTCACGTCCGAGGAAACAATAGGTACGTCATTTGTCATACACCTTGCGCCGTTGGAGGAGGTGCAGAAACACACCTCGTATGGAGTTGGCCCATATGGTGTCGGCCCCTATGGTGGCACCATTGACAAGGACTGCATTCGACGCGCCCTTCAGATCATCACTAATGGAGCGTTCACGGATCCGGATCAAGTTGTCGGACTAAGTCCCGGGCAACTTCGACAGCGTCGAGATGCTGAGATCATCTGTGTACACGTTGGAAAGAAGCGCGATATCTTGGTGACGTCAGATGAGAAAGGCTTCATCCGAGACGAAAGGCGCGATCGGTTTGAGACAGAATTCAAGACCCTAATCATGACGCCGACTGAATTTGTTGCGGAGTTCCGATCGTAACAGCTGCCTAACGAGCGCATCGATTTAGCGAACGTGCCCGTTTTGAAGGAAGTTCAGTGGTGATGTGCGCGACGAATCTCAGGACGTTCACCGTTGAGTGTGGCTCGCGAGCTCGTCGCTCGCAGATCATACGCAGGCCGTTAATCCACACCGCAACATGACCCTTCATCTCCGACCCGCTCGCGTCATCTCCACCCTTCTCTTCGCTACCGTGCTCGCTGCCGTCACCCCGGCGTGCGAGTCCAGCACGGGCCCAATTGATCCCGGCGGCGCGAGTTATTCCGTTGCGTTCGACCCCGCGCAAATCATCCATGCCACCCTGACCTGCGACCGCTACCTCAGCTACGCCATCCTGAGCCTCGGCCGTAGCACGAGGGGATTCAGCCTGTCGATCAACATCATGAACGATTGCACGAGGGGCGGCGGCACTTGGACGTACGGAGGGGTCTACATCGAAGGGCAGTACGTCATGGAGGATACGACCTTGAGCTTCACGCCAGATGCCGCGAGCACGCCGCCGTTCGTCGGGAGCTTCGACTCCACCTACGTCAGGCTCACGCTGCCGCCGCGCACCGACTCGCTGGCCGCGACGCCGATCCCCTTGCGGCTCGGGCCGAGGAGTCCCTTTTGATGCTCCAGCGCACGGTTTGCGAGGCGCTCGCAGCTCATGCGCGGACCGTGAGACCGCACATGCTGACTCGGATGCCATGTGACGTTCCGCATATCCGGCGCATCTCCCATGGTAGAGATATCAACAAGCTCGCACTGCTAGGTAGGTGCTCCATGTCCCGGCGCGCCTGTCAGGTGTTGCTCGTGGTCGTGCCGCTCGCCGCCCCACTTCCGGTGCTCGCGCAGGCGGCTCGCGCCGACGGTGTGGCTGCGCCCAGGCTGCGAATCGAGCTTGGCGGGGGCAGTGCACTCATGGATCCGCGTGACGCTATCGTTCCCTGGCAAGTCGACTCCCTTGGCTGGATGCTCCGCGCCCCCGAGCGGAAGTTCGATCTGTCGGCACAGGAAAAGATCGTCGTGCAGTTCTGGGGCGTTGCCTGTCCGATGCCCGTTTTCGTTCCGGCTCCGGGCACGACCGCCCCGATGCCCAACGCCGCGCCAGGTCCTCCCGCGACGGTCACGATGCCGACCGACCGAACCGGCTGTTTCAATCCCCTGTTCCGACCCCGGTGACACGCGTGCCGTGAAGCAGCACCGTCTCGCAAACCACAGCCCCTGAGGGATGACACCCTCCTGCCGGGGGGATCTCAAGCGCTCCCGGGTCGCGCTCGATTTCGGAAGGATCAAACCGAATTCCGGCCGGTCGTCCCGAATACGGCGTGGCATTCCCCGAATTCCGAGTGCCGCGCCGGGAACTCGGCCTGGCGCGACCGGGATTCGGGTTGGCACGCCCGAAACACCGATCGCCATGTCCGGTTCTCGGGTCGGCAGGCCCGAATCCGGCTCGCCGTACCCGGCTTTCCGATCGCGCTCGGCCGTGTTCGGATCGGCACCGCCGGAACTCGGATCGTGGTAGCCGAGATTCCGACCGCCATGTCCCAAATTCGGATCGGCACGGCCGGAACTCGGATCGCGGCAGCCGAGATTCCGACCGCCACGTCCCAAATTCGGATCACCGTGCCCGGAACTCGGGTCGGCGCGCCCGAGATTCGGATCGGCGCATCCGGACTTTCGATCGCCACATCCGGAACTTCGATCGCCGCATCCGGAACTTCGATCGCCACACCCGGATTTCGGTTTGACCCGATCGAAATTCGATGTGAGCCATCCGAAATAGCGCTTCGATGAGCCGTAAGTCGATTTACGGCATTGGCTTACGGCGTCGTGGCCGGCGTCGCGGTCAACATCCTGGTGCTGGGGAGCGATTCGCCCGCAGCGATTTGCTGGCAGTTAGAACGCTGTCAGTAGGCGTCGTGTCAAAGCTGAGGGGCCGTCGCATGAACGAGTCACTTGCTTCACTGATCCATGCAGCCACCACGGCTCTGGCCGTCGCGCCGGCTCGACCGGCTCCTCAACCGACCCGCGCCAACTTCTTTCCGTGGTGCGGCGTGCCTGACCCAGGACGAGAAGGGCATGGCGGGTGGCTTCGCTCAACGATCGTGTTCTCTCGTAGCACCGGATACGGACCACCGGGCGGCCGGTTCGAAGTGTTTTCGCGGGTGTGCCGCGCCGCCCTTGCCAGAAGGCGCACGCGACGTTCTCCTACCACCATGGACCGCCCCCTCGCACTCCTCCTCACCAGCGTCGTCCTCAGCACGATCGTGTGGATCACGATTGTCCGGCGCTACGCGTGGCCCACGATGCGCGCGGGCCCGTGGCAGGATGCGGTGCGACCCATGCTCCTCTTGCACGCGTTCCGCTTCATCGGGCTCGCGTTCTTGGTACCCGGCGTCGTCTCGCCCGACCTACCGATCGAGTTCGCCCGTCCTGCGGCCTATGGCGACCTCGTTGCCGCCGTCCTCGCGCTGGTCGCGCTGTGGAGCCTGCGCACGCCGGCCGCGACGAGCCTGGTCTGGATCTTCAACATCTTCGGCACGGCCGACCTGCTCTTCGCCCTCTATCAGGGCTTGTTCGGCGTGGGCGTCGAGCCCGGCCAGCTCGGCGCCGCGTACTTCATCCCCACGGTCGTCGTACCGCTCTTGCTCGTCACGCATGCCGTCGTGTTCGTGGTGCTGGTTCGCGGCTCGCGCGCGGAACCGGCACCGCGAATGTAGACCCCGAGGAGGATTAGTGCTGTGGCATACAGGCCGCCGCCTGTTTTCGGGTGGTATCTGACGTCCGGATGAGATAAAGGGTCGGGACGCTTGATCGATTTGCCTTTTCACGTTGCCAATGCCTTCCTGATGACGGATATCCCCTCAATGCATCGCCCGACCCGCTCCATCCTTGGCCTCATCGTGCTGCTCGGCATATCCGTGCCCACACACGCGCAGGAAACAGGCCCTGCGGCTCCGTCCGAGATCGAGGTGTACCTGGTGACATATGGTCCAGGTCAGGTGTACTGGGAACGATTCGGTCACAACGCGATCTGGATCCGTGATGCCGCGGGCGGCATCGATGCGATGTTCAACTACGGTGTGTTCGATTTTCACCAGGAGGACTTCCTCGTCCGCTTCATCCAGGGGCGAATGCTCTATCGCCTTGAAGCGCAGGATCCCGAGCGATCACTCCAGGCGTACCGAGCGGCGAACCGATCGATCTGGATCCAGGAGCTGAACCTGACGCGCTCGCAGAGCGTTGCGCTGAGGAATTTCCTCGTGTGGAACGCGCTGCCCGAGAACCGCGACTATCTGTACGACTACTACCTCGACAACTGCTCCACCAGGTTGCGCGACGCGCTCGACGATGCGCTCGGCGGCGTGATCCGAGCACACACCGAAAGCCGGGAAACCGGCACCACATTCCGGTTCCACACGCAGCGCCTGACTACCGCCAACGTGCTCTATTACACAGGGCTTCTGGTTGGTTTGGGTACGCCCGTGGATCGACCGATTAACGCCTGGGAAGAGATGTTCATCCCCATGTCGATTCGCGATCGGGTTCGCGAGATCACGGTACTCGGCGAGAAGGGCGACGAGGTGCCCCTGGTGAAGTCGGAGGTGCTGTATTTCGAGAGCACCGCGCCGGCGCCGGCCGCCGCACCGCCACGCTGGCTGATCTGGTATCTCATCGTTGGTGTTGCTTTCGCGGCCGCGCTCACGCTTCCCGCGTTGGCGTCGGGTGTCGCCGCGCGGTGGTCGTTAGCAGTGGCAGGCGGCGCCTGGATGCTCATTGTGGGTCTCACTGGCCTTGTGCTGGCCGGATTGTGGCTCGCGACGGACCACGCGACATCGTACTGGAACGAGAATGTCTTCTACCTCACGCCCATCGCACTCCCGGCGGCGATCGTCCTGCCGGCGGCCGTGTCCGGTACGCGGTGGGCGCAGAAGCCCGCCCGGTGGCTCGGTGCCGCGGTCGGTGTGTCATCGTTGCTCGGGCTTATGCTTCAGATCGCGCCGGGGTTCGATCAGGTGAACGGACAACTCATCGCGCTTGTTCTGCCGGCGAACGTGGTGCTTGGATGTGTTTCGTGGCGGAGGTTCGGTGCGAGTGGCTGGGTACCGCCAGATACAGCGGCATAGACAGTGCGGTCTTACACGCGCTAGGACCTGCCCCGTGCGGACGGTTTGAGGAAAGTTGAGTGGTGATGCACCCAAGGTTGGTCGGTCTTGCTCTCGCCATCGCGGTCCCATCGGTAGGCTGCCAAGTCCAACGCGGCAGCGTCGCGTTTGTTGGATGCCCCGCCGATGGCCAGATGGGCCCGATCGCGGCGCCAATCGGTGAGCCAAGAGTCGCACCCCTCAATGATGTGTCCACGGGAGACATCGTTTATTACAAGGGGGAACGGGCGCCTGGGGTGTTTGCTCCCGCTGGTTGGCAGTGCAGGGTTTGGTATGGATCATCGGGGAGCACCGTCCTCGTCACGCCGACGCCCGTTGACACAATGGAGTTCCTGCCTCCAAAGGTCTTGGGCCCTGCGGTTGAAATGACAGTGCTGTTCGCTGGAAGTTCCGGTCGCTTCGGTGTGGCCAGCTATGCTGCGCGGCTGTTTCCCACCGTGCTCGCCAGCTTCATTGAGAGAATCAGGAATCAACACGTGGTCGCCGATTCCCTGTTCGAGCCTCGACGATATGTACGCGACTCGGTCAGCAGTGTGGATAGCGTCATGACAGAATTCACAACGCCGTCAAACGCAACTGGCCTCGGAACTGCAGGGCTCCTGGGTCCATCGAACATCCCGATACAGGGCGTTGCCGTAATTGCACCGGACCCGAGAGAGCCGGACATGTCGATTCTGCGCATCCGCCTTGACGGAAGTGCGCGCCGACTCGAGCCCGCTATTCTGCGTCTCAATACCGATTGCATGCGAAAGACGGATGGCTGTTGAATGGAGCCACTCTTTTGACATCGGGATCGGTGAAGAACATCCTGCTGTTCGCCGCCCTCGCGACGCTCGGCTCGACCCTCGAGGCCCAGCAGGAGGAAGACGCGGCCGGGAGTCCCGTCGTCCTCCCCCGCACGGAACAACGGCTGCTGCGTAGCAGGGACGTACGATCTGTCGATCCGGGGCTACAATACCGAATCCGAGCCGTCGACGCGGACGTTCAGGAATGTGACGATCGACGAACCTGCGATTCAATCATATGTCATTCCTTCGACCGTGTCTCGGGGATCACGGTTACTGCACCCGAGCGATAGGGGATCGCCAGACCGCAATTGTGGGATGACGGCGCGCATGCCCCAACCGACCATGCTGATCCGCCGGTCCCCTGGCCCCTGTCACATGTTCCCGGCTACCTTGCCTCCCACCTCCCGACAGGATATCCCGCATGCGCCCCAGCATCCTCTCAGTCGTGGTCCTGCTGGCACTCCCGCCCGCCATCGTAGCGCAGGACTCGAGCGCCGACTACCGCGAGGGCTACCAGCAACAGGCCCTCGAAATCTTCCGGACAAGCATCGGCTATCGCACCGCTGCCTCCCATGGCCAGGTCCCTCTGCTGGCGCACGATCTGGCGGACCGGTTCCGGGCGGGTGGGTTCCCCGCGGAAGACATCCACATCCTGCCACTCACGACCGCCGACGGAGAGGAGACCACGAGCCTGGTGGTCCGCTACCGCGGCGACGGTTCGTCGGGCCGGCAGCCGATCCTGCTGCTGGCGCACATGGATGTGGTCGATGCCCTCCCCGAAGACTGGGAGCGCGATCCGTTCACGCTGATTGAGGAGGAGGGCTACTTCTTCGGCCGGGGCGTCACGGACGACAAGTTCGGCGTCACCATGCTGACCGCCACGTTCCTCCGCCTCAAGAACGAAGGGTTCGTTCCCACCAGGGATCTCATCCTTGCCTTCACGGGTGACGAGGAAACCGGCATGCTCACGGCCCGCGACCTCGTCACGACGCATCGGGCACTCACCGATGCGGAATTCGCGCTCAATGCCGATGCCGGCGGCGGCGTGTTGGGCGACGACGGCCGGCCGCTCCGGTTCCTGGTGCAAACGTCGGAGAAGACGTATGCGACGTTCGAGCTGACGGTGACGAACCCGGGCGGACACTCCTCCACCCCACGCACCGACAACGCGATCTACGAGCTGGCGAGGGCGCTCGCCAACATCCAGGCGTACCGGTTCCCGGTGCGCGTGAACGACGCGACCCGTGGGTACTTCGAGACGGTATCACGTATCACCCCGGGACCGATGGGTGACGCGATGGCCCGTTTGGCCGCCGATCCGACGGACTCGCTGGCGGCCGAGGTGCTGTGGCACGAACCCGAGCAGGTTGGGATCACGCGCACCACCTGTGTTGCGACCATGCTCCGTGCGGGCCACGCCGAGAATGCCTTGCCACAGTCGGCGACGGCGACGGTCAACTGTCGCATCTTCCCGGGCGTCGAGGTCGCGGACGTCGAGGAGACGCTGCGGCGAGTCGCCAGAAATCCCGGTGTGCGCATTCGTGTGCTCGACGAGCCGCTGCCGAGTCCAGCCTCGCCGCCGCGCGACGACGTGATGACCGCCGTTACACGCGGCGTGGAACGCATTCGCCCCGGCACGCCGGTCATCCCGTTCATGGCTCCGTACGGGACCGATGGAAAGGAAGTGAGACGGGCCGGCATCCCCACGTACGGGGTCATGGGCATCTTCATGAAGGACAGCGACCAGTACGCGCACGGCCTGAACGAGCGCGTCTCGGTGCGCGCGTTCTACGACGCGCTGGAGTTCTGGCACACGGTGATCACCGAGTTGGCGGGGCGGACGGCAATCCCGTGATGCCGCGTCGGGCGGGTATCACGTCGTGCTGGCCCCGCCGCCCGCGCTACTTCATCAACATCCGCTGGCCGTTGCCGGTCGGACTTCGGCCTAACCTCCACACGGCCCTAGCGAGCGCGTGCGTTGTGAAGGAGGTTGAGTGGTGATACGCTTGGCGTTGATTTGAGTGCCTTCGCCTACCGCCGTGACCTGTGTGCGAGGCGCTCGCAGGTCATGCGCTGACCGTTGGGCGGCATTGGGAGGCTTCAACTGGGGGCAATGGTGAGGCGAGTGTCCATCTTGCTGGCCTGCGTGCTCGGTCCTGGTCTCGGTTACACGGATACCGCGTTCGCTCAGGAGACAGGATTCCGAGGGTGGGTCAGCCTGATTGCTGAGGGCCGGCTGGGCTGGCTGGAGAACGAGAACCGGCTCGGAGAGCTCTGCCGTGAGGCTCGGGACCTGGACACGTGCTACCAACGTCGACGGAAAAGTACAAACTGACGCATGGCGTCCTCTATCTCCATGCACCGGACGGCATTGGCCGTTCCAAGCTCGCCGCGCACGCAGAAAAGCACCTCGGCGTTATGGCGACTGGGAGAAACTACAGGACTGTGGAGAGATTTCTGTCAAGCAGCACGATATCGTCTGAGGGCGAGCCGAGTTGAAATGGGGTCGGGACTGCACGTACAACTGGAGGGTGACGTATGGTTGCTGTGAATGGCCGGACACTGCGACGCACTCTGATACTGGTATTCGGCGCTGTGTTCCTCACATCTCAGGCAGAGGGACAGGACACCACGCTGGCGGCCGACGTGAAGGCGCGCGAGGTCGCCTTCGCCAAGACAATGGCCGATCGCGACCTGGACGCCTTCGCCACGTTCATCTCAGCTGAGGCGATCTTCTTCAACGGCAACCTGCCGCTCAAGGGACGGGACACGATCGTCGCGGCGTGGACCCCGTTCTTTCAGGGTGAGACCGCACCGTTCTCCTGGCATCCGGATGTGGTCGAAGTGCTCGAGTCCGGTACCCTCGCGTTGAGTTCCGGTCCGGTGCTGGCGGCCTCCGGCGACCAAGTGGGCCGCTTCAACTCGATTTGGCGGAAGGACGAGGATGGCCAGTGGAGGGTCGTATTCGATAAGGGCTCGTAGACGGATATGCCTGGACGGATGACACCGAGGCCGTGTCGCTCGTGGAGCAGACATTCGTGACCGACGGCAGTGGCAAGCGACCGGTCTCGCCAGATGTGGTGGTGGGACACATCCACTTGAAGGTGGCGGATCTCGAGCGTGCGATCCGTTTCTACACGGACGCACTTGGCTTCGAAGTGATGCAGCGGATGGGTGACAGTGCCGCGTTCCTCGGTGCTCGCGGGTATCACCACCACGTCGGACTCAATACATGGGAGTCTCGTGGAGGCCGCCCACCCCCTGCCGGTTCGACGGGGCTCTATCACGTGGCCTTCCGGTACCCCGACCGGCAATCGCTTGCCACGGCATTACGCCGTCTGCAGGATCATTCCGTCACCTTGGACGGCGCGGCGGATCACGGTGTCAGCGAGGCTCTGTACCTGCGCGATCCTGATGGTAACGGTGTGGAGCTCTACTACGACCGACCGCGGGACGAGTGGCCGCGTGATAGCAACGGCGAACTCCAGATGTTCACGCGCGCTTTAGATCTACAGCGACTCCGAGCGGTAGCAGACGGAGGCGGATGAAACTTTCACACGCGCCTGCCGGAACGATCGTGGCTGCTGTTGCGGCGGTCGGGTTCCTCGGCACAGCTGCGCTTCATAGCACGGGCTACGGTACTGTCGTGGAGTTGGCAGCCGAAGTGCCCTCCGATCTGGCGCCCGTGATACCGGCGCTCTGGCTGGCGTTCTCGCTGGATCTCGCGGTAGTCGGTCTCATTGTGGCAGTGGTGGCGTGGCGACAACCTCGAGGGAGTCCGGCGATTCTCCTTCTCGCCGCCCTGCAACCACTCGGCGCGGCGATCCTGCAGCTCACGTCGATCGGTTTTGTGCCGCCGACCGCGATTCTCCTCATTTTGGCACTGATCACGATCATCGCTGCCGCCGCGGTGCGCAGTCGGCCGAGCGCAATGCGGTGACACGACGCCCTTGCCCTCTGTCTGCTGCATGGGCAACGAGGTATTTCGCTTCAACTCCATTTGGCGCGAGGACGAGGACGGCTGGTGGAGGTCGTGTTTGACACGGGCTTGCAAACGGAGGAATGGCGCCTGGACGACACTGAGGTCGGGCTGCAACTTTTCAGTGAAACCGATCCGGTGCCACGAACACGTGGTTTGTCACGGTACCGGAGTTCCAGGTATACCCACGCGATCATTCTTGCGAAATAGGACCACCCAACCATGGATATGCCAAAGCCGTCCGCAGGACATCAGAAGCTGGAGTTGTTGGTGGGGCGCTGGGAGGGGAACGAGAACATGTACCCCTCGCAGTGGGACCCCAAGGGCGGTACGGCGTTCGGCAGAACGACCAGTCGCTTGGGTCTAGGTCGGTTCGCGCTCATCAGCGACTACGAGCAGGATCGGGACGGGACGATCACCTTTTCGGGCCACGGCGTCTACACGTACGACGCGAAGTCGGAGCAGTACTCGCTCTTCTGGTTCGATTCGATGGGCTCGCCCCCCGAAGTGTTCGTGGGCGGGTTCACCGACGACGTGCTGACATTGAGTCATGCCGGTCCACCCATGCACGTGCGCCTCACGTGGGACCTCACGGAACCCGGGGTGTTGGCGTCGTCCATGGAGATGTCGGATGACGGTGTCACCTGGAACACGTTGTTCGATGCCGAATATCGGCGCGTGTGAACATCGCCGATAGGTGACGATTCCTCCCTTTTCCCTGCAGGGTGTGCGCCGCAATTGCTCGATTCCGGTGCGCCGGCCGATGGGGCTGAGTGCCAGATGGAGGATGCGACGTGAGGTTCGTGCTCGGGCGTAGACCGCGTGTTCGACTGTCCATCCACCTATTACATTCCCCGAGGCCGTGATCACCGGTGCCTCCGAGCGCTGAGCGAGGAGGCCGCTCGAGAGCAACGAACGCGCTGAGGGAAGCGGATGACCGACAAGACTGTTGGTAAATCAGGCGCCCATCACGAAGTCGCTGACCTGCGGCAACGAGTACAGGAACTCGAGGCCGAGGTCGCCGAGCTGCAACGAACCCGCGCGCTCCTGCGTGAAGAGCACTCGTTCAGAAGAGGCGTGATCGAGCGGGCGGCCGAGGGCATCTGTGTGTGCCATGCCGTTGACGAGCACCCCTTCGTGCGGTTCACCGTGTGGAACCGCCGCATGGAGGAACTCACCGGATACTCGATCGACGAGATCAACCGCCGTGGGTGGTACCAGAGCGTGTACCCCGATCCGGAAACTCAGGAGCAAGCTCGGGAGCGCATGGCACGGATGCGACACGGTGATGACCTTCGGAGTGAGCGCTGGGAGATCACCTGTGCGGACGGAAGCACGAAGACCATTGGCATATCGACTTCGCTGCTCAACACCGAGGACGGCCTGACGCACACACTGGCCCTGATGCTGGATGTCACAACGGAGGAGCTATCCCGTAGGCGGCTTGAAAACCGTCTGGCGCATCTCGAGGGCATCCTGCCGATTTGTGCGTCATGCAAGCAGATTCGGGACGAGGATGGCACGTGGCACGCTATCGAGAGCTACATCACTGCCCACTCCGATGCTGCCTTCAGCCATGGTCTCTGCTCGGCGTGCGCCACAAAGCTCTATCCTGACGTTCCAGCCGAGGAGTCCTCGTCGTCCTCCAGTGTGTGACGCTGAGCCAGTCTAGTGACGGATGTGGGGCGGGGCGGAAGCTATCGAGGACCTGTCATGAATACTCCAACTCGTTGTGTGGTCATGCTCCTCGTGTTTGTCGGCCTTGTTTTCGTTGGTGTCGACGCCCAGGAGGAGCCCGGCCTGCGGCAGCTCACCGACGATCCAGCACAGGACGGTTTTCCCTCGTGGCACCCTGACGGGCATACCATTCTCTTCTCTCGTTATGGACGGGACGTGGCGCCGGAGAAGACCGGTCTCTGGCTGGTGGCACCGGACGGGAGCGAGGCACGCCGGCTGACTGCGGTTATCGGCGAGCATCCAGACTGGTCGCCCGACGGTCGCTACATCGTCTACGACGGAGACTTCGGCAACGCGATTCGGCTCATGTCGAGATCGGGAGGGACGCCCGTGCGCATCGTGCCGGAGTGGATTCCCGTCGAACGAGGCGGCCAACCCAGATGGTCACCAGACGGCACCCGCGTCGCGTTCAAGGAGGGGACGGTGCTCTGGGTGCTGGAGCTAGCGACCGGCAGCTTCGAGAAGATCTTCAGCGAACCCGGCAAGCGGCCGATCCCGACGGGGTGGTCGGCCGACGGCTCGGAGATCTTTGTGTGGCTGCTCGACGACGAGACTCGGCGCTCGGACCTCTGGGCGGTTGCCGTGGCCGGAGGGAGCAAGCGGCAGGTCGCGTCCGAGGCGGAGGCCGTCTACCGGTACGCGGATCTCTCCGGACGGGACGCTCCTGGCCGTCGTGCGGTGCGAGGGACGAAGCACCTGCGACATCTGGATCATGGCGCCGTCCGGCGGCGCTCGGGTCCAGATCACGTCGCACCCGGGCTACGAGGATGGACCGTCCTGGTCGCCTGATGGGACGAAGATTGCCTTCGTCAGCACGCGCTCAGGCAACTTCGACATCTGGACGGTGGACGTGGATGTCGGGCGGGTGCGGCGTGAGTTGGAGAGACTAACGCCGCACTGAATCGGAGATTAGCGATCGTGGCAGCATCCATCGCCGCTCGATACGCGTTGATCTGTGCGTCACTCGCGTTTCTGGCATGTGGGGCAGGCGCAGTCACCGATGCTTAAAGGAGAAGTATCCCGATCCGATGGTGGTCGAGCATCGCCTGTGGTGCGTCGCGGCACTCAAGCCGTCGTGAAGTTAGGCCAAAGGCGTTCGATGGTCTTTCCAGGACGCTCGCACAGCGTTGTATGGGTAATGTTGCCAACGTTCAGGACGGTTCCATAGCATTCGTGGGGTGACGACAATGCCTGTGACGCACTATGTCGACACTGAGCGGAATATCCTTTTCGTCAAGCGGAGCGGACAGACCAGTCCGGAAGAAGAGGAAGCGAGTTTCCGTGCACGGAAAGAAGACCCTGCAATCACATCAGGAATCCCTGTATTTGTTGATTCGCGCGAAGTGGATCCACCGGACGCTTCGGAGACGATTCAGCGCATTGCGTACAACGTGGCACAGAATGCTGCACGGCTCGAGTGCGGTCGCACGGCGATTCTCGTAGGCAGTGACGTGCAGTACGGCATGGCGCGAATGTTCATGGCGTTGACCGACTTGGTGCACCCACACGTCGAGGTGTTCCGTGACGAGGGAGCAGCGCTGGCTTGGCTCGCCCAGCCGGTGAGCGCCACCGCCGACACTCCTGACGTGTGATACACCCGTCGGCCGTGGGTTACGCCGATTCCGTGTTTACGTAGGCTCCCGTAGCCCAGAGACGGCTCGCCCCCGGCGGGAGGGAGACCGCGTTTTCGATCTCCCGCGCGACGGGACCTAGCAGCTGCGAGTTCAATTTCGGCGACAAGGGTTATGTGCACATGGGAGCGGTCATTGAGGATCGCGGGACCCTGGGACGATTTCACCGAATACATGCAATCAGACAAGTACGTTCGCATGAATCGAATGCAGCAGATGTCGTTTCCGCTGATGGCATGGGTGTGCAACCGCAATATCGAGAAGCTCAAATCAGGATTGCGATGAAGTGGGCGACACCATCGGCCAGCGTGACGTCGCGGAGACCCTGGTGGACGCCATCGAACTCGACGAGGTGGAGGGGACGGGGCAGCGCACGGTGTGATGGAGCGTCGCCATTCGATATGCTCTAGCGACCCATGAGCAATACAGATTTCGGAACCTACAGCGAAGACTACGCGGCCTATCGCCCGGGATATCCAGCGTCTTTCTATCAGCGAATCGACGCGATCACTCCTATACGCGAATCTCGGTCGCTCGACCTTGCCACTGGCCCAGGCACGATCGCCTTGGAGCTCGGTGCGCGTGGTAGCTCAGTCGTGGGCATCGATACATCTGGGGAACTGATAGCCACGGCGCAACGCGTTGCGAAGGCACGGACGTTATCGGAGAAGGTGCACTTCGCCATTGCCAGCGCGGAGAATACCGGCTTGGAGGCGAACTCGTTTGACCTCGCGACTGCCGGACAGTGTTGGCATTGGTTCGATAGTGGCGCCGCGATGACGGAAATACAGCGTGTGCTTCGCCCCGGTGGTGTGTTAGCCATCGTGTACTATTCCTACCTGGCAGAGCACACCCCTGTAGCGCGCGAAACTGAAGATTTGATTCTGGAGTTCAATCCGTCTTGGACCATGGCTGGATGGACAGGGACCTTTCCCGAGCACATCGACGAAGTGATCGCCGGCGGGTTTCGACTCGTCGAGCAGTTTTGCTATGACCATGATGAAGAGTTCTCGCATGCTCGGTGGCGCGGGAGAATGCGGACAAGCAGCGGGGTGGGCTCTGGCGGACTGTCTGCATCTGAAGTGCTGCGGTTCGACGAGACCTTGGGTCGTCTGCTGAGTAGGAACTATCCCGATCCCATGGTGGTAGAGCATCGAGTGTGGTGTGTCGTGGCAAGGAAGCTGTCGTGACGTCACTTGAGCCTCGCGCAGAGTCAATGGTACTCGCCGCATAGGAGCATCGATGAACATCCTGGACGGGCTGCCCGCCGGGTCGCGGATCGTCCTCTACATCATCATGGTGGCGATCGCGGTGTTCACACTCCTTGTCCTGTGGGCTCAGATCGGCATCCTCAGGGGAAGACCCTTCGAGAATCCGGACGGCACGAAGGACGACTGGCGTGAGCAGAAGATTTTCTACGGGGTTGCGTGGGCTGACATCGCTGTGGCCTGTCCTCTCTCTCTGGCCGCGCTGATCATGATCTTTGCGGCTACGCGCTGGGGATTCTACGCGATGGGCCTTGTGTCCTTCTGGTTTCTGTGGACCAACGTGATGACGACGGTGACGAGTCTCAGGTTCGAGAAGCCCAGAATCACGTTGCAGTGGATTGTCGTGTTCCCGTTCGGCGCCCTGATTGGGTTGGCCTATATCATCTGGACGATTGCACACTTCGACACGATCTTCGGCATCTGAGGGAGATCATGTCGTGGGTGGCTGCTGCGCCAGCGACCCCGTAAGGCTTACCTTCCGCGCAGCAGGAATGAGAGCCGTTAGGCTGCGAATCGCGTCCTTTTGATAGGAGTGCGTTAACATGGGAATACCAACACCCTCGGCTGGACACCAGAAGCTGGAGCTGCTCGCGGGGCGCTGGGAAGGGGATGAGAGAATGTATCCTTCGCAGTGGGATCCGAAGGGCGGAGTTGCCCGCGGAACAACGAACAGCAGAATTGCCCTAGGTGGATTCGGGCTGATCAGCGACTATGAGCAAGAGCGAGATGGTGTAATCACGTTTTCGGGTCACGGCGTCTACACCTACGACCCGGAGTCGGAGCTGTACTCACTGTTCTGGCTCGATTCAATGGGCTCACCCCCGGAGGTGTTCGTGGGGGGATTCACTGGGGACGTACTAATGCTGAGTCACGGCGGTCCTCCTATGCACGTTCGTCTCACGTGGGACCTGACCGAGCCTGGATGCTTGGCGTCAAAGATGGAGATGTCCGATGACGGCGTTGCCTGGAATAAGCTGTTTGATGCTGAGTATCGGCGCACATGAAAGGGGGCGCTCATCTTTGTCGAGACACTTGAGGCTCGTGGCCTTCGCTCCACTCTGGAGGAGCGGCACAACGAACAAGCGTCAGAGTGAACGTCTGATGTGTAGTGCGCCTGGAACGTGCGTAAGCGAAGTGAAGTGAGTCGATCGCCAGTGCCCAACACGTCAGCGCCTTGGCCGCATCCTGTAGTAGTGACACGTTGGCTGCAGGCCGCTTCCAGGCGAGTGTGGGAAGACATGGCCACCCCGGGCGCCGTCTCACCGTATCATCCGTTCTGCGTTGCCAATCCGGTTGCCGAGTGGCCCGGTGTTGGCGCGCAGGACGCGATCCACTATTTGAGCGGTGTAATCCTCCACCGACGGTTCACGGTGTGGGATGAGGGACATGCGTACGAGCTTGAGATCCGTGCTGCAGAAGCCGTACGACGCAACCAAGGCGTGCGCCACAAACTCGAAGCGTTGGATGTCATGGTCCTCCCGGATTTCGAGGCGCTACTCGTGAATGTCCAACGCAGCCACAGTACGCTCTGCCGCAGAGGTCAGCAAGCCGTGAAGCCGAGGTGAAGATAGGTTTGTGCGCTCGGAGGGAGGACGATACGTTCACCTCTATCCTGGCCACCGGACACGGTGGCGGGCATTCACGCACCCACAGTAAGGAAGCAAAGCATGAGCTCGAAGATCCGGTCGGCTGGACTGACGCTCGTCCTCTCCTTGTGGACCCTCACCGCGTGCACCAGCAGCTCGCCACAGACCGGCAGGACAGAAAGCGGAATCTACTTTGAGGTGAGCGGGGAGGGAGCACCGGTTGTCCTCGTCCATGGGTTCAGTCTCGACCGCAGAATGTGGGACCGGGAAGAGTCACTGCTTCGTTCAGGCTACCGAGTCGTGCGCTACGATCTTCGAGGTCACGGCCTTTCTGATCCGTGGAGCGAACCATTCGCGGCCGAGGACGACATGTTGGATGTCTTTGACGCGGCGGGCTTAAGGCAGGCGACCATCATCGGTCTGTCTGCCGGGGCTCAAGTAGCCCTAGACTTCGCGCTGGCCCATCCCGATCGGGTGGCAGCCCTTGTCCTCGCGTCTCCGGGCGTGGGCGGATATCAAGCCGTCGGATCCTTCGACTGGATGGGCCCCGTCATGACGGAGCTCCAAGCTGGAGAGCCTCAGCAAGCGATGCGTGCCTGGACCGAGACACCGCTCATGAAGATCGCGACTGACCCTTCGGCAGACTCTGCCATGCGATCCATCGTCATGGACAACTGGGTGGTCTGGACCTACGACCCGCAGCTGCAAGCCATGCCAGATCCACCGGCGATCACCAGACTCTCTGATATTACGGCACCGACGCTGATTCTCATCGGCCAGAACGACCTCATCGATACGAAGCGGGTGGGCGACACCCTGGCCGCCTGTATTGTGAACGTACAACTCGTGACGATGGCCACTGCCGGCCACCTGGTGAACCTCGAGGCTCCTGAGCGGTTCGCCCAGACGATCACGAACTTTCTCGACAGAGGGCCACCGCCACGCACTGTCCCGCGTCCTGGTTGTTGAATTGGCCGCATCAAGTTTGATGTCCTGAATGACTGCTGCTGACGATCGGCTTCGAGCCCGCGCCTGCTCCGTGAAGCCGTTCGGTCGACTCTGTGAAAGGCTCCTATGCGCTGCCTCCTCCTCTTGACCTTGCTGCTCCTGCCTAGCTGCGCAGCGCCAGCAGCAGATCTTGTCGTCCGAAACGTGGCCGTGATCGACGTGTCGAGTGGAACGGTCGTCGAAGGCCAAACCGTTGTGGTCGACGGTGGGCAGATCGTTGAGGTCGGGACCCAGAATGAGTTCAACGGTCGCGGTATTACGGAGATCGATGGATCGGGCAAGTTCGTCATGCCCGGTCTCATCGATGCGCATGTCCACGTGGATCATCGCGACGAACTCAACATCTACCCGGCCTTTGGGGTGACTAGCATCTTTGTGCTGCGTGGTCTGCCGCAGCATCTCCTGTGGAAATCGGAGATCGGCGCGGGAACGCGGTTCGGCCCCCGCCTGTTCACCACCGGCGACTACATGGACGGCTATCCGCCCTACATGCAACCGTTGATGAGCTTCGATGATGTGGAGTCGGCACGCCAATCGGTCCGTGAGCAGGAGGCAGCGGGTTACGACTTCGTCAAGATCTTCACGAGACTCTCAAGCGAACAGCACGCAGCGATTGTTGATGAGACACATCTTGGCGGCCGCTGCGTTGTGGGACACGCCAATCCCAACGTGACGCTGCCTGAGCTCGTTATGAATGGTCAGGACAACATCGCCCACGGCCAGGACCTCATTCGGTGGTATTTCGAATCCGCCGACGATCCGGATGGCATTGAGCGCGTCGTAGGCGCCTTGGCGGGATCGAACACGACCGTCACAGCCAATCTCAGCTGGACGGCGGGCCTGTTGGCTCAGGGTACGAACCTCGATGCGCTCCTGGCGCGGCCGGTTGCTCGGGCGTTGCATCCGGCCATCCTCCAACCGTTCCGTCGCGACAACAACCGGTTCGTGGGTGACGCGGAGGAGTGGGTACCTGAGGTTCAAGCGCGATTCGAGATCGAGAAGGCGCTGACCAAGGAACTGCGGGACGCGGGCGTGATTCTGCTAGCCGGTACCGACGCGTCAACCTCCGGTGTCTTTCCCGGCGATGCAATCCATATCGAACTCGAGCAGTTAGTGGCTGCAGGCTTGACACCGGCCCAGGCGCTGGCCGCCGCCACCACCAACGCGGCCGACTTCCTGAGCCGTTGCGTAGATCCAGAGCTCAAACTCGGCCGTGTCGCGGTAGATCATCGCGCGGACCTCGTGCTCCTGAGCGCCAATCCTCTGGACGACATCGGCAACACTCGACAGATCAGCGGTGTCGTGCTCGACGGTCAGTGGTTTCCTTCCGACATGCTGCAGTCAACGCTCGACGCACTCGATCGCGATTACGTCGGGCTACGCGAGCAGGTGATCGAACTCGAACGAGCACTCTTCAGCGGTCGGACCAAGGAGGCGCGCCGTATTTTCGACGAGGCGCGAGCAGAGCGGCCCGGTGAGATCCTGTTCAGTCAGTATACCCCGTTCTTCGTAGGATTCGGCTTTCTCTACGAACAGAATGGGTTCAATACCGATCCCGAACGGCTGAAGGCAGCGCTCGATCTGTACAGGATGTATGTGGAGACCTATCCACAGTTTCACAGCGCGCACTATCAACTCGCCCTCGCGCAGCAGGCCAACGGCATGATTGACGAAGCGCGCGCATCCCTGGAGCAAGCGCTCGAGATTCACCCCTGGTATCCCGACGCCCGACGCCGACTGGCAGAGATGGAAAACTGAGAATGTGCCCAACCCACCGTGGGTCAAAGAAGTGATCGTACCTTGGCAGCGCCGATCATCCGTGGAGACCGTTGCACTTGCGACAAGACCAAGCCTCTTCCGAGAATACCCAAGCTTCATTTGAGGCGACTCGGGCTCGTGCCGAGGTCCGAAGGCCTCGTTTGACACCACTCAGGCATCTTTCAAGGTTAGTCAGGTGAAGACGCCCACGCGCGTTTTCAGACCGAGTGTCCGTTGCTCTTCCACTCGCTCTCGATGATGGGCGAGTTCGGCAGGACCGCGAGTCTGGAGGAGTAGGCAACAATAAGGAGAGGCAATATGGCAAGCACGTATGCGGGCGACAAGCCAACGATCATTCCGACTATGCGATATTACGAAGCCCCTGCTGCAATCGACTGGCTGTGCCGCGCGTTCGGATTTGAGAAGCACCTGATCGTGCCGGGGGACAACGGGACCATCGCCCACGCGCAGCTCGTGTTCGGCAGTGGCATGATCATGCTGGGCTCAGCTCGCGAAGACGAGTTCAGCAAGTTGCAGCAACCCCCGCGTGCCGTCGGTGGGATCGGAACGCAGAGTTGCTACATCATCGTCGCCGATGCCGACGAGCACTACGCCCGTGCAATTGCCGCCGGTGCTGAGGTCGTGATGGATATCAAGGACCAAGACTATGGCGGTCGTGTCTACTCTTGCCGCGATCCCGAGGGTCACCTGTGGAACTTCGGTACATACAGTCCGTGGGACACGACCTCGCATTCGTAGTGATGTCAGAGCCAGCCAAGATCTTCCGCGTGCCACGTTGGCTGCTTGTCTTCCTGTGCCTGATTTTCCTCGCGACTGCGTCGGGAGGCTTGCTCTTGTACCGGACCGATGGCCTGTCGTTCGCTTCCGCTGGGCTGGTCGTCTTCGCAATCTTCGCGTTGATTGGTGTCGCGGACTCACTCGTCACTCGTGTGGAGCTCGGGGACGACGCACTCACGCTGGTCGAGCGGTTCAGGCGTCGTCGAGTTCTACGTCGCGACATCGAGCGAGTGACCTGGGAGGCCGGCGTCGGAGTATCGATCCAGCTCCGCAGCGGTGACTGGGTCAGACTTCCTGATACGGGCAATAGCCAGAGCCGAGCCAATTCAATCCGTGCCTGGCTCAAGCGATAAGCTGTTATCGGTTGTCAGCACCGCTCGATCCGTGGTTTGTGTGCTCGGGGTTGAGGCGCGTATGTTCACGGATAGACTCGGCCGGCGAGCAAAGCGTTAGCGCCTCAAGCGCCGACCGTTAAAGGACTCCTATTCGAGGAGCGCGCTCGCTTGGAACCAACGTCCTTCAGAATCGCCGCCGTACAGGCATCCTCGGTGTTCTTGGATTTGGATGCAACGATCGACAAAGCGTGCCGGTTGATCGAGGAAGCTGCGAAGGGCGGTGCCACGCTCGCCGTCTTCCCCGAAGCGTTCGTCCCCGGCTATCCGGTGTGGGTGTGGTTTGTCCCGCCGGGTCAGACCCATCCCCTTCGAGTGCTTTACACCGAGCTCCATCAAAACTCCGTCTCCATTCCCGGACCCGAGACGGATCGCCTTGGTGAAGTAGCCGCCGACTGCCACATGACCGTTGCGATGGGCGTGAATGAGAGAAACTCCGAGGCGAGCGACTCGACGCTCTACAATACTCTCCTTTACGTGGGTCCGAACGGACAGGTGTTGGGCAAGCATCGCAAGCTGATCCCGACCGCAGGAGAGCGGTTGGTGTGGGGCCAAGGCGCCGAGGGGGACCTCGAAGTATTTGACCTTCCCTTTGGGCGCCTGAGCGGGTTGCTATGCTGGGAGAACTACATGCCGCTCGCGCGCTACGCGTTGTCGGCATGGGGTGAGCAGGTGCACGTCGCGCCAACTTGGGATCGTGGTGAGCCGTGGATCTCGACGATGCGTCACGTGGCCAAGGAAGCGCGGTGCTTCGTAGTAGGGGCGTGTCAGGCGTTCCACAAGAACGACATTCCCGATGCGCTCGAGTTCAAGGCAGCGTACCTCGGCGACATTGAGGGTTGGATCAACCCTGGTCTCAGTCTGATTGTGGATCCCGACGGCAAGATCGTGGCCGGGCCCCTGGACTCGGAGGAGGGGATTCTCTACGCAGACTTTGAGCCCCATCAACTCGTCGGCCCCCGCTGGCAACTCGATGTCGCGGGCCACTATGCGCGGCCCGACATTTTCGAGTTGAGGGTCCATCGAGGTGCGCGGCCCTTCCTGCATGTAGAGGACGCTGGGGAAGAGGAGCACGGACAGGAGTCTACCTAACATGCGATTCGTGACTGGAGACAGCCTAAGCCGTCAATTTTCGCAAACCGTCGCATGAAGAGCATTTCGAACCCGGCCGGACTTGCGCAGCTCATTGAACGCCTCAACGCCCTGCGGCCCGATACTCCACGGCAGTGGGGGACGCTGAGTCCTGGCGAAATGTTGTGCCACTTGGGCGACGCGACCGCATCGGTTCTGCGCAGCGCAGCGGGTGAGCCCGGCCGCCGCCGACCGTTCATGAAGTGGATCGCCCTTCGCTCGCCACTCGTCTGGCCGCACGGGCTCAAGACTCCCCCAAGGGTCGACCCGCAGGCCGATGGAACCAAGCCGGGCGCCTTTGACGCTGACCGGGAGCGCGCCGTCAACGGACTGCGCGCCGTTGCGGCGGCACCGGCCAGTGCCCTCACGGCGAGCCACGGTGCGTTCGGTCGAATGACCGCGCAAGACTGGCATCGATGGGCGTATCGACATACCGATCATCACCTGCGGCAGTTCGGGCTGTAGTGGGTGAGGGTGACTTGCTGCAGCTACGTGAACGCTCTTGAGGCTGCTGCGCTGCCGATTCCACTGAAATGATGTTATCTACCCAACCGTCCTCTTCCCGACCGCTCTTGCCGAAGGCGCTCGTGTCGGTTCTCCTTCTCGCCGTCTTCGCGTGCGCTTCCAAGCCCACTCCCAAGTACACTGTCGACGGTCGCTTCCTGGTGTTGCCGGCGGGACACACACACGTCGATCTTCGGCAGCTCCCAGGCGAGACGGTATTCGACGAAGAGCGACTACTTGTGGAACAGGTTCAGCTTCCGTCTCAGGTGAGGGTCCAGCTCGAGGAAGACCGTGTGGTCAACCGCGACACTGCGTGGCGGCTCACCATTCGCGGGAAGACAGGCTCATTCCCTGTTCGCGCGCTGCCGTGGGTCGTCTGGATCGTGGACACACCACTCATCGCCGCTGAATCGACGAACCTGAGTAGCCTGGTTGCCGTGACATTCGACCGTGAGCTCATCTCCCGTGGAGGGCCGGTGAGCATCTCGTACGGTTCTCAACCCGATCGCCGCAGACCGATTGCCACCATTCCACCTCTCCGGTGAGGCCCATGCTGTGCTTGAGCACGAATCACGAGTGGCTCGAGCACTCACCGATTGCCGAAGCTACCGCTTCTCGATGTCGAGCACCTCGGCGATGCGACCGACCATGCAGTAGCTGCCCAGGTCGTCCCGGAGTTTGAGTAGCGCCCGCACTTCGAGGCCGTGTACCCGGAATGCGGTAGGCAGGCCCAGGGGTTCGTACTGCACCGTGTCGTTTACGCGGAGCGCCCAACACCCGCCTTCGACCGGGATGAAGCGCACCGTGCCGATCACGCGAAAGCTCCCGGGCGGGGTCCCAATCACATACTGCCGGAGGTCCTGGCTGCACGCGAGCCGACCATTGCCCAGTTGGAAGTCGTGGTCTGCCATGCGGGCACTGGGCCGCTCCAGCGCGACCGTGAGCCGTGGGCCCCGTGGGTCCAGGCACATGTAGTTCAAGGGCAGCCACGCCTCTTCTACCGGCAGTCGTGCGGTCCACAGCGCGGTCAGCACCGAGTCCACCCGTCCAGAGCTGAGGTCATACTCGTAGGTCCGCAGGGGATCGATCCTCACGATTACGTCGGCCGAGGCCACGATCGTCGAGTCGATAGGTGGCATGACGTCCGGTCCGGTGTCGGTACATGCCGGAACCGCGCTTGAGACGAGCCCAAGGACAACCAGACCCTGCACGGCCCGCGTGGCACGGGGAAGGATCGAGGGGAAAGCACACTTGACACGATCCCACATGGCCATTGCTCCCGTTGCGTCACCCAATGATACCCGCGCCAGGGCAGGCAAGTCACCGGCCGGATCGACTGATCCGGTTATTGTTGGGAGCTGCTCGTGGCGGTGTGAGGATGGTTATGATTCCCGATGACTCGTGGGGCTGAGGCGCGGCCCGTTATGCCATGCTGAACGACTCGATGCGCTGGCTCACAGTGTTGCTGCTTGTCGGGTGCACGTCGTCGTCAACGATGCGGCCGGTGCCACCGGACGACGAATTGCTGGTCGCCACCGCTGCGCTCATCGAGTTCGTCGGCGAGCCCGACTCCGTTGGCGTGCTCATGCTCCACCACAGACTCGTTGGGCGGACGAGAGACTTTCCTGATTCCGCTGCATGGACAGCTGCCATGGACAGCTTCGGCCTGCGGCGGGTTCGCTACCCTACGCTCGTCGCGCGGTACTGGACGATAAACCGCCATCCGCGGCGCCTGAGGTCGCCGTTGCAGGTTCCGGGCTGGAGCGTGCAACTGGTGGATCAGTCTGGGCAAGTCGGATCCGGTCTCGAAACGGTTCATTACGTTTCCCGCGTTGGTCTCAGTCCCAGTGGTGATAGCGCAATCGTCGCCGTCGACGCGATCTGCGGGCCCTTGTGTGGCCGCGGCGTACTAGCGCTGTACGTACGCCGAGTGGACGGATGGAAGTTCACGTCCACGTTGCAGCGGTTGCAGTACTAGCGCGAATGCTCCAACCAGAAGGATGTGTGTGGGGCGGCCTCGTGCGGCTGGACGGGTCCGAGGTTCGGTCTGCATCTTCTCCCGTGATGAATGATCACGCGCACGCAGGCGCGAACCGTTTGGCGGGCAAGAGGAGCGACCATGCAAAAGCGGCGAGTGAGGGGAGAACCCCATGCGCCGGTGCGCGTGCTGGGAAGAGCCTGCTTGGCTGCGGTATTGGCAGGTCTGAGTTCCGCGTGCACCATGAAGACAGAAACTGAAGCGAAAACCCAGGCCATTCGTTTTCCCGACGACTTCGTCTGGGGCACTGCCACGTCGGCCTACCAGGTAGAGGGCGCTTGGCAGGAAGACGGCAAAGGTCTATCGGTGTGGGATACCTACACCAACGTCTACAATCTCGCGGGTGGAGAAACCGCCAATGTAACCATCGATCAGTATCATCGGTACGTCGAAGACGTCGCATTGATGAGAGAGATGGGCATTCAAAGCTATCGATTCTCCATCGCCTGGAGTCGCGTCCTGCCGCAGGGTACAGGAGAGGTCAACCAGGCCGGCATCGAGTACTACAGCCGTCTGGTCGACGAGTTGCTTGCTGCGGGCATCGAGCCAGCCATCACCCTGTTTCATTGGGACCTACCACAAGCACTAGCCGATCGCGGCGGCTGGCACAATCGCGAATCCGTGGAGTGGTTCGGCAACTACGCCAGGATCATGTTTGAGGCGCTTGGTGATCGCGTCGACACGTGGATCACATTTAATGAGCCCTTCATCGACCTCATGGTCATCGGCGGAGCCATCCGGAGTATGCTCGATCCCGAGATCCAACCGGTGGAAGACTATTTTGCTCTGCCCGCGGACCTGCAGGCCTCTCAGGCGATCGCCAGCCATCACTGGATGCTCGCGCATGCACGTGCAATCCAGATCTACCGTGAACTGCGGCTGGAGGGCAAGATCGGGATCACGCTCAGCATTTCACCGGCGTATCCCGCAACAGACAACAAGAACGATGCAGCGGCAGCGCACGTCGCCGACGGGCTACACAATCGTTGGTTCCTGGATCCCGTCCTGAAAGGCGAGTATCCGGAGGATATCCTCGCGCTCTATTCCGCTCATGCGGATGTGGGGATTCGGGATGGTGATATGGAGCGGATTCGTGAAAGCAAGATCGATTTTCTCGGCGTCAACTACTACGGGCCCACCCGGGTCCGGGCCGATCCCGCGTCGTCTCATTTCGGCTACGAACGGCTTCCGAACCCAGACGAGCGGCCGGCGTTCAACGGTGAGGTCTACCCGGACGGACTGTACGACCTCCTGGTGCGTGTGGATCGGGACT
>JAOTWK010000182.1 GCA_029862935.1 Gemmatimonadota bacterium
AGGACGGTCTAGGACGGTCGAGGACGGGCGAGGACGACCGTCGATTACGGCAGGTTCCTACTCCGCGCTATGCTCGCTCCTCGCCGCAGGTAGTGAGACGGTGAACACGCTACCCTCACCGACCGTGCTGTCTAACGAGATTGTCCCACCTTGTATCTCCGTGAGCCTGCGCGCGATGGCGAGGCCCAGCCCGACGCCTCCGTGTGCACGACTGCGAGACTTCTCGACACGGTAGAAGCGGTCGAAGATGTGTGGCTGGTCTTCTGGCGGGATGCCGTCGCCCGTGTCACGAACGGCAATGCCCACCATGTCGTCGTCTCGTAGCAGCGTAAGGGTCACTGATCCCCGGTCCGTGTGCCGCACCGCATTGATCACGATGTTCAACACGACCTGTCGAGTGTAGTGGGGGTCGCCAATCGCGAACACGGACTCACGGATCTCGTTGTGGATGGCAAGGTCACGTCCAGTGGCCATGGCTTCGGCGATCTCTGTCGCTTCACAGGCGATGGCACTCAGGTCGATGGACTTCCGTTCGATATCGAGCGCGCGGTTGTCACTGCGGGCGAGGAGCAAGAGATCATCCACCAGTTTGCTCGTGCGCTCGACTTCGGTCCCGATGGCCGCGAGCGCTTCCCGGATCTCATCGGGCGTGCGGCGCTCGTCCATGGCCCACTGTGCCTGTGCCCGCAGATAGGTGAGCGGTGTACGCAACTCGTGGCTTGCATCAGCGGTGAAGGCCTCCAACGCCCGATGTGAGGTCTCGACTCGCGCAATGAGCCGATTGATCGCCTCGGCGATCTGGGAGATCTCGATGACGCCGGTCGGTGCCGCGACACGGCGGCTCAGATCGTCGGGCCCGATCGCCTGTGTCTCGGACCGCACCCGCTCTACTGGCGCGAGCGCGATGCCGACCGACGTACCGGTGGCGCGTCGGGTGGCGAGCGCCACAACCGGCAGAAGCAGGAGCGCGACCCCCGCCACCCCGGCCAAGCCGATCAGGTGTGGTTGCCGGCTTCCGGCAACGAAGATGTCGAATTCACCGGCTCGACGGTGCAAGATGCGATAGCGCCAACGGCCCCGTTCGGCCACCGCACGGACGATCTCGGCGGTGACCTCGTCAGGTGTGGCTCCGGGGCCCAGCGCTTCGATCCGCTTGGCCGGCATCGTGGGAGACAAGAAGAAGACAGAGGGTTCGCCGTCGGCGGTCGGGGCGGTGCGCGTGATCATGAACCGGGCGCCCATCCCGACCAACTGTCCCGCCAGACTGTCGGACGCGACCGTCATGCGTTCGCCCTCGGGATCGGCATACAGCCCCATCAACGACTCGATGACCGCGGCAGTCTGGCCCAACGTCCGGCCCAGTGACACCTCTCCCAGAATCGCAAAAGCCGCGATCACCACAAGCGCGTAGCCAGAGAGCGTGGCCCATGTGAGCCGGGAAAACCGTGCGACCAAGTCGCGTGCCAGGCGCTGTTCGGTCACGGTCCCTCGAGACGGTATCCCACGCCGCGCACCGTTACGATCTCGGTGCCGTCGGAAAGTTCACCGAGTTTCTTGCGCAGATAGTTGATGTACACATCGACCACGTTCGTGCCCGAGTCGAACTGGTAATTCCATACGGCTTCGGCGATGCGGGAACGGGACATGGTTCGGCCAGCGTTGCGCATCAGGAACTCGAGTAATGAAAACTCCCGCGGAGACAGGTCGATGTTCTTGCCTGCCACCGTCACGACTCGGGTCGCGACATTCAGGCGTACCATCCCTACGTCGAGCGCGGAGTCCGCACGCTTGAATTGCGCACGCCGGACGAGTGCTTGGAGCCGAGCTAGCAGTTCAGCGAGGTCGAACGGCTTGGTCAGATAGTCGTCGGCGCCCCCTTCCAGTCCCCTCACCTTATCGGTGAGCTCGCCGCGCGCGGTGAGCATGAGCACCGGGGTGTGCACGCTACGCTCACGCAGCTCTCGCACGATGGTGAATCCGTCCATACCGGGTAACATCAGATCGAGAACGATGCAGTCGTACTTGGTTTCGAGCGCCGCCGCGAGACCTTCATTGCCGGTGCTGGCCTGATCGACCGCGTAGCCCTCCTCGCGGAACGCCTTCCTTAAGAAGGCGCGAAGATTGGAGTCGTCTTCGACGAGAAGTATCTGCATGCGCGGTACGTGGCCGAGCGAGTGATGTGGGGAGGCACGACGCGCCTCCCCACGCTCGAGAGAAGTTACTTGATTCGCCGTACGGTGACACTCGCGACGGGATCGATCCAGCCATGCTGCGCCGGATCCAGGAAGGCACCACCCTGAACGCCGGCGTGGTGCGTGACCACACCGTTTTCGGCACTGCGCCCGTTGCCATCGGCAGCACCAGCCACTGGCCCGATTGCCGGGCAGGCATCCACGATGTTGGACGACAGCTCGTCGTTCATCTCCGTGCCAGCGTCGTAGCCAGCCGCGTAGTACGTCTGCGGCTTGAAGCCGCGGGGCAGTTCAGCGCCGTCCAGCCCCACGAACCCGTCGTTGGTACAAATGAGCATGAGGGCCAACGAGAACCGATTTGCATTGGCACCGGCCGTGATGGAGGTCGAGAGCGATGTGGGTCCCGGTCCTCCGAGCCGATGCACCGGCGCCATGGTGGCGACAACGCCGTCAACCCCGGCGATCGCCATCAACTCGGCGGCAGCGGTAACCGGGCTGCCGTCTTCTGCGATCAGCCGCAGCCCTTCGGGTGCGGCCACACCGACGCTGAAGTACGACGTCTGTTTGGTGTGCGTGGCGATCGCGCCTGGTGAGAATGGCTGACCGGTGGTGAGGTTCGTGATGGTGATCTCGTACTCTCGACTGGCCGCATCGGCGGCATTCTCGACGCCTGAAGATGCGTCGAGCAGAGGGGGATCGACCATCTGGTCGGTGTCGCTACAGGCCAAGCCGATGGCTGCGGCGAACACGGCTACGATGTGCTTCTTCATTGCTGCCTCCTGTGAAATGACTGTGCGAAACGGTTGCGTCTCCGCAGCGCAGTCTAGGAGGCCGGCGTCAACAGGATCGCCAATGTTAGAGAATTCTCACGGACCTCTCATCGGGCTCCATCGCCCAACATCGCCCCTTCATCGCCCTAACATCCCCACCTTCAGTTGCCAACAGCTGACAGCTGACAGCTGATGGCTGAAGGCCGCCAGAACACCGCCTTGATTCCTTCCGTCACCTCGCCCGCATATGCCGACGGGTGAACAGCCAGACACCCAGCGCAAAGTACGCGAGAGTGAGCACGGCAACGGCGCCAAGCTCGAACGCCACATCGCTTATGCCGGCACCGAAGTTGAGCACCTCGCCGAGGGCCGACACCGAGTGCGTGGTTGGGAGAATGGCGTTGATGTTCAGGGTACGACCGGCAACGCTCAACAGCGGTACGTCGGGGATCGGGAACATGCCGCCCGAGAAGAACATCAGCACGAAGAACGGGAAGCACCCGATGGTCATGAGGTCGAAGACGGTCCTGAGCCAGGCGGCCACTAAGACGCTGATTGCCACCATCGCCATGCCTGTGAGTGCTCCGACCATTAGGATCGCCACCACGGACCCGGATGTCCGGTAACCGAGCGCCACGGCCGTCAAGAGCGCCAACCCCATCGACGCAAGGCCGAGGATCACCTGGGCCACGCTGATCGCCGACAACCACTCCACCGTGGTCATGTTGGAGAGGCGAAGCCGGATCAGCGTGCCTTTATCTTTTTCCTTTATGAGGGACGCGGCGGCCGTAAAGAGCAACATCATCAGCGCGAGCGCCAGCAACGCGGGAACGTAGAGGTCGAAGTCGCTGGGCGATCGAACTCCGCTAGGTAGCTGCGCGCCGACTTCGGTCGTTCTGTCGCCAAAGTAGAAGTACATGAGCACCACGAAGAACGGCGCGAACGTCAGCGTCATGCTCAGGATCTTCCAATCCCGGAGGTTCTCGATCGCAGTCTTCTTGAAGAGGGTCGCGAATCTCATTCTCGGAGCCCCCTTCCGGTCAACGTGATGAACACGTCTTCCAGCGTCCGCTGCCGGATGGTCATTTCCTCGATGGTGATGTTGTGATGCCGGAACGTTTCGAGGAGTGACGGAAGGAGATTCAGAATATCCGCGCCCACCAAGCGAAGCGTTCCCTGTTCGAAGGCGAGATGGTGAATCACTGGCGGAAGGCTCTCGCGCAGTCGATGCAGCTGCTCCTGCGCTACGTCGGGCACCTTGACCTCAAGAATCTCCCCTGGCCCGACCCGGTTCTTGAGGTTGTCAGAGGTGTCCAGCACAAGCAGTCTGCCGTGGTCGATGATCGCAATGCGGTCGGATAGCCGGTCCGCCTCGTCCATATCGTGGGTTGTGAGAATCACGGTCGTTCGGTCGGCCAGCGATCGAACGTACTCGCGGACGAGGATCCGGCTTTGCGGGTCGAGGCCGGCTTGCGGCTCATCGAGAATCAAGATGGCGGGCTCGTGCACGAGAGCGAGTGCGATATTGAGCCGGCGCTTCATTCCGCCCGAGAGAGCCCGTGCGAGCGTGTCGCGTCGGTCCATCAGTCCTAAGATCTCCAGCAACTCACGAGCACGACGACGCGCCGCGGCGCGATCGACGTCGTAGAGCCTCCCCATGAATTCCAACTGCTCGCCGCAGGTGAGCGTCTCCCAGATCACCACGTCCTGGGGACACAGGCCTATCTGCTTGTGTTGCCGGTGTGCGGCGCTCACTGGACGGCCGTCGATCTCGATGCTTCCGGCCTCGCTCTTCAGCAGACCGCAGATCATGTTGATCGTCGTGGTCTTGCCTGCGCCGTTCGGTCCCAGAAGGCCGAAAACCTCTCCACGGACCACGTCGAACGACAGATCGTTGACCGCACGTAGATCACCGTAGGACTTAGTCAGAGCCCTGAGGCTCAACATCACGTCTGGGTTCGCCGAGGACATCGTTGACCTCTATCAGAACACTGCGGTTGCCTTGAGAAACAGCGTATTCCCCTGTTCGGAGCGCTCGCCGAACTCGGCGGTGCCGCGCTGGTACACGACCTGAATGGTGCCGAACGGCGGGCGGTAGCGCCAGACGAAGATGGCCTGGATGTTCTCCCGGTCAATCGCTGAGTTGGTTTGGAAGAACACCCTCAAGAAGAGATCCTTGGTGAAGAACTGGTCAGCCCGCACAACGTGGATCCAGGTGCTCTCGTTCTCCGGATCGGGGTCGAGCGTCAGCCGCTCGAGATCGTATTGGACGGAGAGCGCGGGCGTGAGCTTGTACGGATCGCCGCGTTGCGGCTCGTATTGGATGAATCCCGTGGCGACGGCCGCTCCGCTCCACTCGCCATTCGCCAGCACACCGTCGAAGATGATCGGTGGCGTGGCCGCCACGACGGATGTCAACTGAACCACCGAGTCGGGTGCCTGAGCCGATGGGGATACCACCGATCCCAAGACTGCTGGAATGACGAGCGTTGCGTTAGCCATGCTACCGTTGTGCCAGGACAACAAGATGGGGCGTGTGCGCGCCGTCAGCTAGAGAGCGAAACAAACAGACGACGTCGACGACTCTGACCGCATACACAGGTTCCTGAATGTTGGAGTGAGATGGCCGGGGGCGGACTGTTGACGGCTAGTAGCTGACCTGAACGGCCTCTATCCGACGGCGTGAGGTCAGAATAGATTCGGTGCGTTCTGTATGATCGCTCTCACCTGGAGGTCCTCCCGTGCGAAACGCAACTTTCTACATCTCCACCATCTGCCTTGCTCTTGGGCTGCTTGCTGCACAGCCGCGCAGCGCGGATGGCCAGGAAGCACCGGCTGTCCGAAGCTTGTATGACACGACCGGTGTGTTCGTGTACACCAGCTTCAACAAGGTGCCGTGGTCCCGGGTCGACAGCCTCATTCAGCTCAACCGCATGAGTCCGACCGTCCGCGACATGGCGATCGAGATGGGGTGTTATCTGGACCGACGGATGATGATCCACCACACGGGGACAGAGTTTAACGTGGTGGTCATGACCTCGTACCCCACGTGGCAGAGCATCATGAGCCGGAGTGGATGCGGCGGACGTGCCTTCCGCGCGGCCGTCCCCGATTCAGCGCTACGTCGGGCGATCAATGAAGGGAACAACTGGGTGTTTGGAGAGAACGAGCACCGCGACATCATCTACTGGGAGCCGTATCCGAGGTAGAGAAGAGGGAGCGGAACGGGTGTCAGTTCTGAGTTCTCGGTGGTCAACTGAAGATCGACAACTGAGAACTGACATCCGTCTCGCCCAGCCCTCAATTGCCCTATCATCACCGCTAGAGCCGCGGCAGGGAGGCAGACCATCCTATTCATCGCCCTCTTGCCAGCCGACTGCCTGTCAAATGGACGCTAAAACCAATCCTCGCTCCGACGGCGAAACTGTCTTGTTGCGGTCTCAGGCTCACGCGCAAGTGGTCGAGCGGGACGGTGGCCCAGCGATCGGTCTTGATGAACGACCCAACGATGACACCTGAAACCGCACCGATCGCTCCACCCAACCCGCCACCAAGCACCACCGCACAGTTGGTCGTGCTCGCGCCCTCGTAGCACCCCAAGTCACCGACCTGCCACACCAAGAACCCCAGTCCGACGCCCGACAGCAATCCGATCCAGGCGCCCCGCCACGGATGGGATCGACGGCCGATGGAGGTCTCGAGCCTCGCAAGCGATGAGAGCGGGTACCGCACGGTATTGTCGTTGTCCACCACGAGCGTGTCCGCGTCCAAGGTCCGGAATATCGCGATGTGCCTGTTCAGACCAAGCGTTGGTGCTGTGATGCGCACCCGTTGACCCCGCTGCAGAGATTGCTGCCCAACAACGTCGACGTTGAGCGCGAGAAGGAGAACGACGAGCAGCGTGGCGGTGCGCATGTGCGTGTTCGAAAGAGGCGGCCGCGGACGGGTTCCCGTCTGCGGCGGAGCGGCAGTCGTCTCAGTCGTCGTTGTCGTCACAGTCGTGCCAAAAATCATCGCCCTCCCATCGTCCCTCAGTCATCTTGGGCCGTC
>JAOTWK010000183.1 GCA_029862935.1 Gemmatimonadota bacterium
GCGATAGGGAGCGCCAGGAGCTCTGGGACATCATACGGATGATGTTCCGCCACCGCCGACCGCACGTCGTCCCACCGAGAACTCGCGGTCTTGAGAAGCACCTGCGCCTCCGACGATTCCTCCACGCGGCCTTCCCACCGATACACCGACGTAACGCCTGCAAACACCGTTCCACAAGCGACGATGCGCTCCTCCACCAGTCGACGTACGAAGCCTCGCGCGTCCTGCTCGGTCGGCAGGGTCGTGAGCACGAGGATCGCCGGCGGCATGTGGTCTGGCCCCACCCATCACGTCCCGGTCAAAAAGGGAGGTCCAAAGTATCCCGCGAAAAAGGACCCCGCAAGGAACGATGACCAGGGTCGGGGAATTGACCCGCGCTGCGAGCAATGCCTAGGTTCCATGGCTATGCCGAACGAGAACCTCATCGTCCGTGGCGCGCGCGTTCACAACCTCAAGAACGTTGACGTCGAGATCCCGCGGAACCGTCTCTCCGTGATCACGGGGCTCTCGGGTTCGGGCAAGTCCTCCCTGGCGTTTGACACGATTTATGCCGAAGGTCAGCGGCGCTATGTCGAGTCCCTGTCGGCCTACGCCCGGCAGTTTCTCGGACTCATGGAGAAGCCGGACGTCGATGCCATTGAAGGGTTGTCGCCGGCCATTTCCATCGAACAGAAGGCACCCGGACACAACCCGCGCTCGACCGTGGGGACGGTAACCGAGGTGTACGACTACCTCCGGCTGCTCTGGGCACGCGTGGGGATTCCCCACTGCCCCAACGACGGGTCGCCCATCAGCCGCCAGAGTGCGACGCAGATCTCCGAGATCGTGTCGGGCTGGCGGCAGGGAACGAAGATCGAGGTCGTGGCCCCGCTGGTGCGGGGACGCAAGGGGGAGTTCAAAGACCTGTTTGAGAGCGCCCGACGGCAGGGGTTCGCCCGGGTCCGGGTCGACGGAGAGACCTACGATCTCACGAGCCCGCCCAAGCTCAACCGACGGGCCAACCATGAGATCGGCTTGATCGTCGATCGGCTCGTGGTCGGGGCCAAGGACCGTCACCGACTCCACGATTCAATTGAGACCGCACTCAAGGCGGCTGACGGTCTCGTCGAGGTCATCAAGGGCAGCCGTGACCAGGCAGTGGTCTTCTCCGAACGATTCGCCTGCGGAACGTGCGGGTACTCGCTGCCCGAGCTCGAGCCGCGCCAGTTCTCGTTCAATTCCCCGTACGGGGCCTGCGCGGGATGTGGTGGCTTGGGAATGACGCGTGTGGTGAGCGCCGACCTCGTGCTCGGAGATGCGGGATTGTCCTTGCTCGAAGGGGTGGTGCTCCCTTGGGGCGAGCCCAAGGGCTACCTGCGGACTGTCGTGCTCCCGACCCTCGCAAAGGAACTGCAGTTTCGACCCGAAGCGCCGTGGCAAGCCCTGACTGACGACGTTCGGCAGACGCTGCTCTACGGATTGCCGGGACAGCGCCTGCAATTCGGTACTGGACGGCGCGGCGGCAAGACATATGAAGTGGAGTGGGAGGGCATTCTCGCCAACGTCACGCGTCGGTATCACGATACGACGTCCGACGCCGTCCGTTTGCAGCTCACCGAGTACATGGTCGAGGTGCCGTGCGACATGTGCCAAGGCCATCGACTCAAGCAGGAGAGCCTCAGCGTGCTGGTCGGTGGCAAGACCATCGGCGAAGTGGTCGACCTGCCGGTGGAGAAGGCGCTGGCGTTCTTCGCCCATATCCCGTTGCGCGGTGTCAAGGGAACCGCAGGCATGGATGCCGAGATCGCAGAACCGATTCTCAAGGAGGTCATCGATCGACTGCGATTCCTGACGGATGTCGGGCTGGGGTACTTGACCCTCGGCAGGGCCGCCTCGTCGCTGTCTGGGGGAGAAGCCCAGCGTATCCGCTTGGCAACCCAGATTGGCAGCCGCCTGGTCGGCGTGCTGTACGTGTTGGACGAGCCATCGGTGGGCCTGCATCCGCGGGACAACGCGCGGTTGCTGGCGACGCTTTTCGGACTCCGAGACCTGGGGAACACCGTGGTGGTCGTCGAGCACGATGCTGACACGATTCACGCGGCCGACCACGTCATCGACTTGGGGCCGCGTGCGGGAAGGGACGGTGGCGAGGTCGTGGTGGAGGGAACGGTCGACGATGTGACGGCGCATGCCACCTCCCTCACTGGACGCTACCTTCGTGGAGAGCTGCGGATTCCTGTGCCTGCCGCACGACGTGCGGTGGACCGGAGTCGCACGCTTCGTGTGGTGGGGGCGCGCCAGCACAACCTGCGCGATCTCACCGTGGAGTTCCCGCTGGGGCTGTTCGTGGCGGTGACGGGTGTCTCGGGTTCGGGCAAGTCCACGCTGGTGACGGACATCTTGTATCGCGCGCTTGCCCGCCGGCTCTACCGTTCCACGCAGCTGCCCGGAACGCACGACGGTCTCGAAGGCGCCGAATACATCGACAAGGTCCTCGACATCGATCAAAGCCCGATTGGCCGCACGCCGCGCTCGAATCCGGCGACGTACACCGGTCTGTTCACACCAATTCGCCAACTCTACGCGCAACTGCCGGAATCGAAGCTCCGCGGCTATGGACCCGGTCGATTCTCGTTCAACGTGAAAGGCGGTCGCTGCGAGTCCTGTCAGGGCGACGGGCTCGTAAAGATCGAGATGCACTTCTTGCCCGATGTGTACGTCTCGTGCGACGTGTGCAAAGGGAGGCGCTACAACCGCGAGACGCTGGACATCCGCTACCGTGGGAAGTCCATCGCCGACGTGCTCGACATGACGGTCGCTGACGCATTGGAGTTCTTCGACCAGCAACCCCGGATCCGAGCTCGCCTCGAATTGCTGAATGATGTTGGCCTCGGCTACATCCACCTCGGACAGAGCGCCACGACCCTGTCCGGCGGCGAGGCGCAACGGGTGAAGTTGGCCACGGAGCTGAGCAAGCGGGATACGGGCCGGACCCTCTACATGCTCGATGAGCCGACGACGGGGCTCCATTTCGAAGATGTACGCCTGCTGCTCGACGTGCTCCACCGACTCGTAGACAAGGGCAACACGGTGATCGTGATCGAGCACAACCTAGAGGTCGTGAAGACGGCAGATTGGATCATCGATCTGGGGCCAGAGGGAGGGGAGCGCGGCGGTAAGGTGGTGGCGGCCGGGCCGCCGGAACAGGTGGTGGAGAAGGCCCGTGCGTATACCGCTGGCTTCCTGCAGACGGTGCTCGATCGGTGAGCGGCTTTACATCCCGATGGTTCGTGACACTTTTGGGAGGCGTGCGCCGTACAGTCCGGCGGGAGAACCACCCACGATGAACGATCCAATTGAAATTGCTGTCGCCATTCTCATCAGCCTGAGTTCCGTGGGGGTGCTGGGAGTGACCGGAGCGTTCGCGTGGGGACTGATTCAACGGTGGAGTCGCCCCAGGCCGGTGCTGCCGTCGGCTGAGCTGGACGAGCTGCGCAAGGCGATCGACCATCTTTCCGGTGAGGTGGCGGACATCCACGAGCGGGTGGATTTCGCGGAGCGCGTGCTCGCGCAGCGGGACCAGCCCCGACTGAAGGAAGGAGCATAGCTGTGGGCGAGATCGCACCGTTCTTAGTCCCGATCACCCTGTTTCTGACGATCGGCGCCGTCGCCATCTTCAGAGGTCCGCTTGGTAAGGCGCTCGGCGAGCGGATCGCCGGGAAAGAGCGCGTGGTCGATCACGCCGAGTCGGAAGCCTTGCGTGGCGAGATGGACGAGATGCGCTATCGGCTCACCGAGCTCGAAGAACGCCTGGACTTTGCCGAGCGGATCCTGGCGAAGCAGAAGGACGCAGGGCAGCTTCCCCCGGGACATAGCCGTGCCTGATTGGTTCTGGATCCAGAGTGTGGTGTTCCCGATTCTGGGGATGGGGATGGGAGCGTTCTTCCTCTATGGGACCTATCGCGTCGTGATGCGGGCCATCGATCGCAAGCACGAGCGTGAGATGGCCGGGCGTGGTGGGCTGTCAGCCGAGCAGCTGCAGCAGTTGCAGGGTCGATTGGAGTTGTTGGATGACATCAGTCTCAGGGTACAGGATGTCGAAGAGCGATTGGACTTCACCGAGCGGGTCCTGACTCGCGACCGCGAACGCGGCCAGCTCGGCCGCGGGGAGCGATCATAGCGATGCCGATGGCGGCGGCAGTGAGCCTCGCGCAGGGAGGGGGCGTGGCAGTGCCTCCACTCCCGCCCGAGATCGGGGCGGTCATGATCTTCAATGAGATCGTGTTGCCACTCATCGGCATTGCGTTCGGCGGTGTCGTGGTGTGGTGGATCTACCGCACGGTCAACAAATTGCTGGACAAGCGTCATGGAGGCCCCGAGATCGAGGCACTCCATGAGGAGATCGAGCGCCTGAAGAGTGACGGGGTGACGGTCGAGCAATTTGCGGTGCGGCTCGGCGAAGTCGAAGAGCGACTCGATTTTGCTGAACGGCTTCTCACGCAGCACAAGCAAGAGCGCCTGGGGCGAGGACAGTAGTCAATCGTGGAAGACATCATTCTGGGAACCATCCTGTTTGGCGGTGGCATGCTCTTCCTCCTTGCGATTTCGCCGGTTGGGAAGGCCATCGCCGAGCGCATCCGGCGCGGCGGCCCCGGGGGGCCTGACGCCACGGTGGCGCGACTGGAGGAGTCGCAGATGGCGCTCATCGAAGAGGTGGAAGCGCTGCGCACCGAAGTGACGGAGGTGCACGACCGCCTCGACTTCGCGGAGCGGATCCTGCTGCAGGGCCGTCAGGAGGGTATCCTCGCCCCGGGGCAGCACCCTGATGGTGAGCCAGAATCGTGAGGAGATGGTGAGCCCGGCGACGCCGGCGACCAGGAACTCGCTCGGGGTCGCTGAACCGGGTCCGCGATAGCAGATTAGATTGGGGAGCACGCACTTCATGACTGCAGCGCGCCCGTACCGGCTGAGGGCGCTTCATCGGGAGAGGTGACTCGCACATGGGCATTTTTCAGCGTTTGGCGACGGTCATCAAAGCACAGATCAACGCGCTGATCGGGAGAGCGGAGAATCCCGAGAAGGTCCTCGATCAGCTGCTCCTCGACATGCGCGGCTCACTCGCGAAGACCAAACAGGAGGTCGCGACCGCCATAGCAGACGAGAAGAAGCTGCAGGCGCAGGTCGAGAAGGAGAAGAAGGCCTCCGAGGACTGGGAGCGTCGGGCGATGCTCGCGGTTCAGGAGGGGCGCGATGATCTGGCGAAACAGGCCTTGATTCGACACAACGAGCACCTGCAGCACGCCCAGGCCCTCCACGAGACGTGGGTGCGCCACAAGGGCGACGTCGAATCGCTCAAGGTGTCGCTCCGTGAGTTGAACGACAGGATCGAGGATGCCAAGCGGAAGAAGAACCTGCTGGTGGCACGGCAGCGTCGGGCTGAGGCGCAGGGACGCATCCAAGAGACCATGTCGAGCATGTCGGACCAGAGCGCCTTCGAGAGCTTCAAGCGCATGGAAGAGCGGATCGAGGACATGGAGCGGCAGGCCCTGGCCACGGCTGAGCTCGCCGGGGAGCTCGAGGGAGATACCCTGCAGCAGCAGTTCCATGCGCTCGAGTACAAGGGGACCGCCGACAACCAGCTGCTGGCGCTCAAGAAGAAGATGGGCATGCTCCCGCCGGGCGAGGGGGACGAACGGCCACAGTTGCCGGATGGCGAGGACATCGAAGATGCCGAGCTCGTCGAAGACGATGAGGTGAGTAAGGACAATTGATGTCCCCCTTCGGCGGTCGGAACCTCGCGGCGACGTTGATCCTCCTCTTCGTCGCCGCGCTTTTGCTTCTGTTCCTGAACCGCATCTCCGAGATCGTCGTACTCCTCTTCATTGCGGCGCTGCTCAGTGTCTTCCTGACCACTGTCACGGACATGCTCGTGCGATGGACCGGCCTGCCCCGGGCCCTCGCCCTGATGTCCGCCATCCTCATTACGATCGCCGTGGCGGCCGGCACGGCCGCTCTGATCGTGCCTCCAGTCGTCCGACAGGTGCAGGAGCTTGTCGCGGCGTTGCCCGGGTACGCGCAGGACCTCGCGCAGCTGTTGGCCCAGCTGGTTGAACGGTACCCCGTGTTGGAGGGTACGGTGCTCGGTGCTCGAGGGGGCGGCGTCGTGGAAGCATTGATCGACGACGCGACGCAATTCGTCCGAGGTTCGATGCTTCCCTACCTGACGGCCGGCGGCAAGGTGGCGGTGGAGTTGGTGAGCGTGTTGGCCATGGCGATCTACATGGCGCGTGACCCCGACTCGTACAAGGAGGGGCTGTTGTCGCTCGTGCCGCCCTCCCGCCGACAGTTGGCCCGCACGGTCCTCACGGACCTCCGCGATACGATGCGGACGTGGATCTGGGCGCAGCTCTTCGCCATGCTGGTGCTCGCGGCACTCACCGGTATCGGATTGTGGGCGCTGCGCGTCCCGTACGCCCTCGCATTCGGGGTGTTCACCGGCGTCGTCGCCATCGTGCCGTTCTTCGGCAGCATCGTCTCCACGATCCTTCCGGCGTTGCTCATCGTCACCATCGGCGGGCCGCTCCATGCCCTCGCCGTGCTCGGGTTGGGAGTCATCGTGCATCTCGTCGAAGCGAACGTCGTGGCGCCACTCATCTTCGAGGAGCGCGTGAGCCTCCCACCGGTGCTCACCATCCTCAGCGTTCTCGTGATGGCCACGGTGCTCGGTGTGCTCGGGATCATTGTCGCCGTGCCCACGCTCGCCGCCGCGTTGGTGCTGCTTCGCCACATCCTGTTTGGCGAAGTCTATGGGGAGCACGATCTCAGAATGGTGCCCAAAGCCGTGCTCGTTGAAGCCGTGACAGGAGAACGCAAGATCGTCGTTCCCGAATAAGCGGTCCGCCTCACGCGCGACAGCCCGCGCGCTCCTCCCTCTTCCTCGTGATCTGCAAAATCTGGCCTCGGCGGGCACGGAAACGGTGACATGTCCCGCCCCCCTGCATCCTATGCAGGGGGGCGGGACATGTCA
>JAOTWK010000184.1 GCA_029862935.1 Gemmatimonadota bacterium
ACCGTTCGGCACCGACGGTGCGGACGAGATGTTGCAGATGATCATCCGGCGGTCCCCAGAGCCACGAGATGTCCCAGACCACGCGATCGGCCTCCTCCGGGGTCAGCCCGAAGTGCACCTCCTCGATGAACGTGCGATCGGCATGCGTGACGACCAACCGGAGTCCGTCCACGATCCGAATCAGTGCCCGTACCTCGTGCGGCGCCAGCTCACCCGCCCGGTCGAGAGGATGCCGCTGTCGCACATCCTCGAGCCGCACGCTCAGCACCACGGCCAATCCGCCCTTCACACACGACTCCGCAACCGCCCTGCTTTCCGGGCCCGCCGTGGCGACGCCCTGGTACTGCGGAAACAAACGGATCGCAGGCGCGCGGAGGAGCAGCGCCGCATCGACGTCTTCTTGCCACTGCGCCTGCTCCGGATTGACGGTCGGCACGGGCTCGAGACGGTCACGCACCTGTGCGACCGCCTTCGCGAGCTCGCGATTCCCGGGAGCAGGGTCACCGTGGAGGATGGTCGGCAGGTATCCGACCCAGGCCGTATCGATGCCCAGACGATCCATCTGCGCGAGGAGCCACTCGGCGCCTGCGGCCGGTCCGAGGTGCCGATACGGGTAAGCACCGAGAAACGCACCGACGTCAGTGACCGGCATGGCCTACCTCCAACCGGAATAGCTCGAGGGCGTTGTCGGACCGGATCAGCGCGAGCCGATCGGCGGCAAGTCCAGTTGCCGTCTCGAGGTAGCGCAGCTTGGCCCAGCCGGTACACATGGTGGCATCGGTTCCCCACACCAACCGGGTCGGGTGCATATCTCGGATCACCGTGTGCAGCATGTCGACGTCCACCCCGCTTCCCGAGAGATCCACCCAGATGTTCTTCATCTTCCGCACGACACGCAGGGAATGGGACCAGTCGCCGCCGCCCCCGATGTGCGCCAGGATGAATTTCGTATTGGGGTGCCGCACCGCCAGAGCCGCCAATTCCGCGGCGTCAGACGCCTCCTGACCCGGCCAGTCGCGTCGCCGGTGCTGCCAAACGTGGTGGAGAATGGGGACTCCGTGCCTCGCCGCTGCGTCGGCGATGGGATCGAGGAGTGGGTCGCTCGCGCGTCGGCTGGCTGCGAGCTTCACACCCACCATCCCTTCGCCAAGCCACCGATCGATCTCCTCGAGCGCATGCTTCCCGTAATTGGGATTGACGGTGCAGTACCCAAAGACCAGGCCCGGGTGCGCGCGCTGGAGTTGGAGCATCGCGGCGTTCCCGAGCGTCACGTCGTCCGGCGCTGGGAAGTAGGTCGGTGAGAGGCGACCCCAGGTGCCCAGGATAGAGGCAATGTGAGCGGTGATCCCCAATCGTCCGCCAACCTCGAGACGCCGAGCGTCGCGCTCCCGCCAGTCCCAGCGTCCGGAGACTGCCGTGTAGAAATGCGCATGGACATCGATCAGCACGTCCGCTCCACCTCCGTCAGGGCCGCCTCCAATCGCTGCACGACGTCGATCACGACGTCGTCGGTGTGCGCAAATGACACGAAATTGTAGGCGTTACGCTTGAAGAGCAGGCCGTGCCTCGCCGCTGCAACGGCAACTGCCGCGGAAACTTCCTCCCTGGAGAAGGTGAGATAGCACATCTGCGGCATCCCTCTCACCCCCCGGACGGCCTTCGGGAATGCGGGCGCAAGTCGTTCGAGTCCGGCCAACAAGACCGTGCCGGCCGCCTCGAGACGATCGCACACGCGGTCCTGCCGGTAGGTGGCGAGCACCGCCAGGGCGGCGGCAAGGCTCACCCATTCGGTGGCCAGAGTCGACGAGATCCACGTTCGCGTGGCCGTCTCCACGAGGTCGCGATGTCCACACACGGCCGCCAGCGGAAACCCGTTCGCCATCGCCTTACCGAGCACCAGCAGATCGGGCTCGACCTCCCAGCGCTCCGCCGCGCCGCCGAGCGCAATGCGAAACGCGGTCTTGATCTCGTCGAGCACCAACACCGCCCCGCACTGGGTCGCGACGTCGCGCACGGCGCGGAGCCACACCGGATCCGGCGCGACGTCTATCACTGGCTCGACGACGATGGCCGCCGGAAGGGAGTCCCCAGCCGCGATGCCGTGCAGCGCCGCAACGTCGTTAAATGGTATCTCGGCCCGGAGCGAACGAACCGCCGTCGGCACTCCGAGCCCGTGTTGACACCAGTCGTGCCAACCGTGATACCCGCAGGTCAGCACCCGCTCGCGACCCGTGTAAGCTCTGGCAAGGCGAACGGCGGCTGCGACCGCCTCTGCGCCCGTCTTGAAGAACAGGACCCGCTCGGCTCCCGGCATTGCGAAACACAGCTCCTCGGCAAGCATCGCTTCCGCCACCGGGGCCAATGAACCGACCCCACCATCCCGCATCGCCCGTTCGGCAGCCTCCGTGACAGCCGGGTGCGCATACCCGAGCCCCACGGCGCCGAGCGCCATCACGGTGTCGAGGTATTCCCGTCCCTCCTCGTCCCACAAGCGGCATCCCTCTGCACGCACCACCCGCATTGGAACATCGCCCACCGATCCGAAGAGCGCCTCGGGTCGCTTGCTGCGGGTCGAGGTAAAGCCCGGGATTCTCACGCCACGCCCTTCCGCTCGAGATACCGCAGGACCTCGATGCACATGGCCTTGACCAGCTTCGCCTCCCGCGCGTCCAACGGCACCCGATGAGTCATCTCTCGAATCGTCCGCATGATTGGCTCCGGGCTGCGCGTCTTAAAGAACTCGATCGCGTTCAGGGTGTCCCGTGCAGCCCCGAACACCTCCTCGAGCTGCTCCGCCGACGCCTGCGGCGCCTCGCGTCTCGGCGTCTTGAAAGCCGGGATTCCCTTGGCCACGAAGAGCTCGTAGGCCATGACAGTGAACGCCTGCGCCAGGTTCAGCGATGAATGGTCTGGATTGGTCGGGATCACGATGCTCCGGTGACAGCGATCGAGCTCGGCATTTGTAAGACCGCGATCTTCCCGTCCTAAGACGATCGCCACGACTCCCGATTCGGCCGCAGCCAGCACCTCGCCAACGACCTCTCGCGGTCGGCGCACGTTGCGTTTCGCCGTCCGCTGCCGGGCAGTCAGGCCCGCAACGAGTGCGCAATCCGCAATCGCACCGTCGAAGTCGTCGAAGAGCTTTACCCGTTTGAGTAGATCACCTGTCTTGTGGGCAATGCCTTCGATCCGTCGAGCCTCGTACTCGACCGGATCGACCAACCTGAGGTCGCGGAGGCCGAAGTTCTTCATCGAACGCACGACCCCCGCGATATTCACGATGTCTCGCGTTCCCACCAGCACGACGACGATACTCACGTCACCTCCGCGTTGGCCGCATCCTGCCACGCCTCCCGATCGCCCCGGAGATATACCCAGCCGCCACCACCCGACAGTGCCAACTGCCCAGCACGTCGCTGACGATAGCTGTACATCTCGTTCACCACGAGGTTGACCCGAAACGTGTCGCCCTGGTGAAGCCGGTGACCCACCTCTATAGCCACAACCACGGCATACCCGGTGGACGTCTTGGACCACGTGCCTCGTACCCGCGACGACTGACCCGCGGTTCCTGCCACGGCCCGGACCCGGACGGCGTCGGACCGCGTATCGGGCACCACTAGATGACCGGCCCACCCACCCACATCGTGAAAGCACTCGATGCCGTCGGAATGAATGTCGGGATGCTCGTTGTCCCACCGCGGGTCGGGGGCGTCGTGAGGTCGGAAATAGCACTCGGCCTTGGAGACATCGACGGCAAAGCAGAGCGACGACCCGACCACGAACACGGCCCCGGCAGCGCTGAATGCGTCCGGTCCAACTGCCTCCGACCGTCGGTACTGCGCCATCCCCAACGTGTGGACCAGGTCCGCCGGGAACGTCGCCCGCCACGTAGAGGGCTGGGGGAGACGCGGTAGCACTGGACAGCGGACACTAGGAACCGAGCGTGCGACCGACGGCGACCGGAACCGGGGCCGAGGTCGCTCGCCGCTGAGCTGGATGGCCTCACGACCCGAGCGAGCGACGAGAGCAGCTTCGGCAGATATCTGGAGGTCGACCGTCGTGTTATCGGTCATGTCGACCCGCAGCGACCTCCCATCGTCTCGGACCGACTGTACCGTCGCTCCACGATACGCGTAAACGTGCACCCATCGGCCGGGTCCGGCCGCGCGACGAACCAGGTATGGCAGCGCTGACCCCGGAGCGAACTGCCGCGTCGGCGGGCCGGCGGCAGACGCACCGAGCAATTCCTCGCCGCCCCGGTCGACCAGGAGGAGCTCAGCCGGGCCGGCCGGGTGCATGCGAAACCGCCGCGGCAGCTCCTCGACCCTGACCGGCGAGGAACCGGTCACCTCCACCGGAAGACCTCTTAACGGATGGACCGGCAGATCGACGGAGACATGGGTCGGCACCACGACCTCGAGGACATCCACGGCGAAATCCGGCCCGGCGAGAATCGTCCGCGCCGCCTGCGTTCCATCGCCAAAGAGGTCCTCAGCCACCCCGCGGCACCACCACCACCCTCCTTTCCCGTCGAACGCCGCACACCAGCCGCGCCGCACGAGCTGGTCACCGTCGGCGAGTGAGGGGGCATTGTGGGCGCGAGTCGATCGATACCAGGCCAGACTCGCATCGACGTACGACCCGGTACCCAGATCACCAAGACAGAGGCCGTCGCTATACAGCGTGAGATGCAACAAGTCTGGATGCCCATGCCCCCCGGGAGCGCCGCCGCATTCGAGACTCACGTACCGCCCTCCGCCGGGTTGGAGCACCGCCAGTCCCGTGCCCGGGAGCCACCGCGAGCCGCCGTCCCACGCCCCGTCGTCATTGGGAGAGTCAGGTCGCATCCAGAGCAGCGCCTTCCACCCCAATCGGTCGCGCCGGAGGCGGCGCGGCTCCCGATTGATCTCTTGCTCGGCGATCTCCCGAAACCCCGGGTCCTCGCGCTCCGGGACGTCGTCCGCATACAGGGCCGTGAGCACGCGCTCGATCCTCGCTTCCCCGAATCGGGCGCGGGCGATCTCCCACAGTTCTGCAAAGCGTTCCTGTCGCAGACTCACCCCGAACGGTGAGTCACCGCGAGCCGGAAGCGTGAGATCCGGGAGGACCGTATCCAGAGGGGCCAAGAACATAGATCGCAGTGGCCGGCTACTCCGGGGGTCGTCGTAGAGATCCAACCCCACGGCGCGCATCACTTCCGCTCCCAGCAGCAACCCTCGCAGCGCAAAGAAGTGATAGTTCTCGCCCTCGAACCAGAGTCCGCCCTCCGTTACGCACCGGCGCAGCTGCGGCCTGAATCCATGTGGTCCATCGACGGCGCGATGAACGAGATCGTCGTCGTCCAACCACAGTCCGGCGGACGCGAGGGCGAGGTTATTCCACACTTGCCGATTGGACCACCCTTCATCGAAGGAGCGAATCAAATCCGCTGAAGCACGTACCATGGGCGCCAGGTCCGCGCGAAGGCCCCCTTGTTCATGCAGAAGCGATCCGGCCACAACGATCTGGGTGAGCCAGATGGACTCGAGGTACGTGGAGAAGAACAGGCGTGTGGGGCCGAGAACGTTGTCGCGGTTCGGCAGCGTGGGATAGAGTTGAGTGTAGGCCTCGAGGATTTCCGCTGCGCGCGTGGCCAGCTCAGCCTCATCGGCGAAGACGGATAGGTGAATGGCCCGCTCCGAGAGCCAGAGGTGGTATCGCCAGATCCAGGCCCAGTCGTGACGCTCACCCTCGTACGTGCGACCGCACTGTGGGCAGCGATGCCGCGTCGGGGCCAGCGGATCGAACTCCAGGCGCGACGCATCCTCTGCGCAGATCCCCCCGTCTTGCGTGAGTGCCGGCTTGCGTTCTGGGACAAACAGGGGCCGATCGAGAAGCGGGTCGAGATGGCCGCGGAGCCGATCGCGGAGGCGGGACAACTCTGCGGCGGCACGGATCTCCAGCTGTCGTGCGAGCAGGGCCTCACGCGTTAGGAGCGGCACCGGGCTCCTCCCAAACGCGAACACCTTCCGGTGCAAACCCCACGTCGAGCACGTCCGCGCCGGCTTCCTCCGCGGCGCTCACCACCGACGGCCGGGAGGAGGAGCCACACAACGCGATCAGGCAGCCGCCGGCGCCGGCTCCCGTCGCCTTGACGCCCCACGCCCCCTTTCGCCGCATGGCGTGCTCGATGCCGACCATGCCTTCGGTGGCAATCGTCGGATCCAAGCGCTGTTGCTCACGCCAGTTCGCATCCACGACCTCGGCCAAGCGGCGCCAGTCGGCCGCCTCGAGCGCGTCGGCGGCCGGGTCGGCCAGCTCCCGCATGGCCTGCAGCGCCTCCACGACGTTGGGGTCCCGAGCCCGGAACGCGTGCCAGACACGCTCATGCGTCGCCGATGAAAAGTGGGAGTGACCCGTATAGGCGACCACGAGATGCCTGGCGAGGTCCTCGGCGGTCGCGCTGTCCACCAACAAGGGGCGCACGCCGACCGCCGACCTTCCGAACTCGTACAGGTGGAAGCCGCCCAGGGCCGCCGCGTATTGATCCTGTCGGCCGCCCAGGAGCCCGAGCTCCCGCGCTTCGAGCTGGAATCCGAGCTCGGCCAACTCTTCAGCCGTGTAGTCCTCGTCTCGACAGTGGGCCAGGCCGGCCAACAGAGCGACGTCGAGTGCACCGGACGCTCCAAGCCCCGAGCCGCCGGGCGCGTCCGACCGCGTTAGCACCTCGATTCCACCCGTCACCGGCAGCATGTTGAGCGCAGCCTTGTGCAGATCGAGAATGCCGTCGTAGGTGATCTGGCGCGACGAGGGCAGCGTCACGCGCTGGTCCAGATCCTCCGCATGCAGCCGAATTCGGCCGTCACCAAGCAGATACTCGACGCGCACTCGTCGTTCGATCGCGGCGTTGACGACGGCGCCGCCGTGTTCATCGGCGTAGATCGGGACGTCCGTCCATCCACCCGCGAAATCCACGCGCATCGGCGC
>JAOTWK010000185.1 GCA_029862935.1 Gemmatimonadota bacterium
TGAACGTGTGGACAACCAGCCCCTCACGCCTCACAAAGTACAACTTTCTCTCTGGAGAACAAGAGTTTTTCCCTCTGTACGTGAGGGGCGGGTATCCGAATCCCCCTCTGGGCGCAGGTTCCCAAGGCCGGATTTCCCCTCTGGCGGCGCACCGGCGCGCCCGGTTTCCCCCTCTGGAGAGCCCCTGCGATGCACGGTGTCGGCGGGTCTGTCGCGGGCATTCGCATGCCTCGTTTCCCTCTGGAAAGCCCGAAAATCACGGTGCCGTGTACTCGGGCCGCACGGTGTGACCGCGGCGAACGTGGGGGGCGGGGGAACCAGGGTATCGCCCCGAATGTCTGCCATGGAGGTGGCTCCCCACGGTGCTCATTTCTTCCTGTCGCGTGGACTTTGTCACAATGCTGACGCCCAGTTCTAATCGCACGCTGCACGGGCACATGGCGGCCCTGGCACTGGAGTGTGCCATGATCGCCTGTGCTCCCGACGGTTCCACGCCGAATGGGCCGGGATCGACGGGGCTCCCCCCGGCGCCAGCAGTCTCGTGTGCGCTACCTCGCGCCTACCTGCATGACGGAGGCGTGGGGCGTGACGGCATCCCCTCGCTGGTGAATCCGCCTCTCGTGACTCCGGAGTCGCCGGAGGCACGCTACCTCCTCGAGTACGAATCGCTCAGAAATGAGGTGCCCGAGTTCCCGGACCTCCGGGTGGTGGGGTTGATCGTCGAAGGCACGCCCGTCGCCGTCCCGCACAACATCCTCTGGTGGCACGAGATCGTGAACCTCGACGTCGGCACTCGGCGGGTGGCGGTGACGTACTGTCCCCTTACTGGTAGTGCGCTCGTGTTCGACGCGTCTGCCGTGCCCACCGAGCGCTTCGGGGTGTCGGGTCTCTTGTTCAAGAACAATCTGATGATGTTCGACCCGGAGACGGGGAGTCTGTGGCCGCAGATGATGGCCGGAGCTGCCTGTGGGAGCCGCGCGGGAATGTCGTTGCCCACCGTGCCACACGCCGAGATGCGATGGGCGGCATGGTTGGCGCTGCATCCGGACACACGTGTCGTGTCGTCAGCGACGGGCTGGGCCCGCGACTATGCGCGCTATCCGTACGACCTCTACGAATCGGCCTCGTTTCTGCTCTTCCCTATGGATGATCTCGCCGATGCGAGACGGCCGGACAAGGAACGGGTGCTGGGCCTCCCGGATCGTGATGGGGGCGTCGCGTTCCCGTTCGGGCTGTTGGCAGAGCAGGGAGCGGTCGCGGTCGTGGAGCAGGTCGCCGTGGGCCGTTCGATCGTGGTCCTGTGGGACGGTGCCGCGCAATCGGCACAGGCGTTCGAGCGCCGGAGCGAGACTGGGACCGCATCCCTCACGGTGACGACGGGACGGATTGTCGATCGTGAGACGGGAAGCCGCTGGACCGTCGATGGCTGGGCTGTGACCGGCCCACGTGTCGGCGAGCGACTCGTGCCGGTCGTCGAGGCGCATGCGGCCTTCTGGCTTGCCTGGGTGGCGTTCCAGCCGGCGACGCGGGTGTGGCAGCCCTCGTCGGTCGCCTTGTCCGTCCCCGAGCCCCTGGCGACCTTTCCACCGTGGGGACCGGGTAGCTCAGTTGGCAGAGCAACGGACTTTTAATCCGTAGGTCCTGGGTTCGAGCCCCAGCCCGGTCATTGAAGGCGGTAGGACGGTAGGACGGAACGTCCCGCTAGAAGCCGACGCCGGTCGTGGTCAGGCGCATCCGCACGAGGTACATGTCCGACGTGACGTAGAGCGTGGAGCCGTCATCGCCAAAGGTGCAGTTCGACGTGCGCTCCGTCGTCACCAGGGTGCCCAGGTGCGTCCCGTCGGACGCGATGACCAACACGCCACGATGGCCGCGCGCGACAAACACGTTGCCCAGTTGGTCCACGGCCATACCGTCACCCCAGGATTCGAAGAAGACGCGGCCTCTCGCGAGGCTCCCATTCTCCTCCAGTTGATACGCCATGATGACTGGCTGGTCCGGGTCGGAGTTGGCGACGTAAAGGGTCTCCTCGTTTGGCGACAAGGCGATACCGTTCGGTCGTGACAATTCGTCGATCAGGAGCGTCACGGATCCGTCGGTCGCCAACCGGTAGACGCCGTGCACGGCGAGTTCTTTGGCCGGGTCGTCAACACCCTGCTCTAGACCGTAGGGTGGATCGGTGAAGTACACGTCCCCGGTACTTCGTATCGCCACATCGTTCGGGGAATTGTACCGCTTCCCCTCGAACGTCGCGGTCAACGTGCTAAAGATCGGCCTCGGTCCACTCAACGGTGCCTCGAGCCGAGCGATGCGCCGATCTCCATGCTGGGCCAGCACAAGCCGACCCTCCGAATCCAGGGCCAGACCGTTCGACCCACTTTCTCCACCGCGTTCCCCTTCCCCGGTGTATCCGGAAGGCGTCAACCAGACGGATGCCTCGGCCCCCTCGGTCCAGCGATAGATCGCATTGTTGGGGATATCCGAGTACAGCACCGACCGCAGCGCCGGGACCCAGACCGGTCCCTCGGTCCATTCGTGCCCGTCCGAGAGTATCTCGAACACCGCCTTTGGTGACACAATGACATCCAGTTCCCGCTCGAAGCGCTCGACGTATCCAATCGTCCGATGCTGACGTGGTTCCTCCTCAGCGGTGGGCGAGTGTCTTGGCGCACACGCCATTGTTCCGGCAACTATGACCAGGGTGAATGAGGACTTCGAGATCATCCAGATCCTCGGAGCGAGAGGAGGCGGTGGTTCGCCCTCAAACAGAGCGCGCAGTGAGTGACAGAGCAAGTCTTCGGGTTTCGATGGGCCAACGTCACTTCGACCGGGTAGCCCCTCCACCCGCCAAGCCTGCTATCTTTTTCCGGCGACAGCCTCTGCCAGATCGCGAAAGGTGTGAGCCATGCAGATCGGCCTAGTCGGTCTTGGGAAGATGGGCATCCCCATACTCCAGCGGCTCGCCCGCGGCGGCCATGACGTGGTTGGCTTCGACGCTGCTGAGGACGCCCTCGCACGCTGTGTGGAGGTGGGCGGTACGTCCGCGCCGAGCCTCGAAGCGCTCGTGAGCCGGCTCAGCGCCCCGCGAGTCGTCTGGGTCATGCTGCCGGCCGGGAACCCCACCAGGGAGACGATTCACTCACTCTCCCGGCTGCTACAAGCGAACGATGTCATTGTCGATGGAGGCAACAGTCACTATCGGGAGGCGGTTCTTCGAGCGAGCGAGCTCGAAGAGGCTGGCATCCGCTTCCTCGACGTTGGAACGAGCGGGGGCGTTCGTGGGCTTGCCGACGGGTTCAGCCTGATGATCGGTGGATCTGAGGAAACCATCGACAGTCTGGAGCCGATATTCGCGACATTGGCCCCTGCACCTCATCGTGGCTGGGGACGGGTGGGACCGGTCGGTGCAGGGCATTTCGTCAAAATGGTGCATAACGGCATCGAGTATGGTGCCATGCAGGCGTTTGCCGAGGGCTTTGCGATTCTCAATGCCAAGGGCGACTTCGATCTGGATCTCGAGCAGGTTGCGAGCATTTGGCAGCACGGCAGCGTTGTTCGCTCGTGGCTGCTCGACCTGGTGTGGGAGACGCTCGCCGCCGACGCGACGCTCCAGGGCATTGCACCCGTCGTCGCCGATTCCGGTGAGGGACGGTGGACCGTGCAGGAAGCCATCGATCTCGGGGTCTCGGCACCGGTGATCACGCTGTCCCTACTCACACGGCTGAAGTCACGCGACGATACCGGCTTCAGCGAGCGGCTCCTGGCAGCGTTGCGCAACCGTTTTGGCGGCCACGCCATCGACCAGATTCATCGACACGGTGAGTGACGCGCAACTCATAGGCGCGGCAGTAGCAGGCATGGCCCTGCTCCTGTTTCTCATCATCCGCGTCAAGCTGCACGCCTTCGTCGCACTTCTCATCGGTAGTCTCGTCATCGGCGTCGCCGCGGGTATGCCGTTCGCCGACGTGCTCGATGCGGTGGCAACGGGCGTAGGGAGCACGCTTGCGGCCATTGCTGTGCTCGTCGGACTCGGCGCAATGGTAGGCCAAATGCTCGAGGTATCTGGCGGCGTGGAAGCCCTCGCCGATTCGCTTCTCAAGCGCTTCGGCGAGCGCAACGCGCAGTGGTCATTGCTCGCCGTTGGATTCGTCGTGGCTATTCCCGTCTTCTTCGACGTTGCGTTCATCATTCTCATCTCGCTCGTCTACGGGCTGACGGAGAGAACCAACCGTCCAGTCGTGTACTACGCGCTGCCTTTGCTGGCAGGTCTCGCGGTTACCCACGCGTTCATCCCGCCCACCCCCGGGCCGATTGCGGTCGCTAGTCTCCTGGGTGCGGATCTTGGCTGGGTAATGCTCTTTGGCGTCGTGATCGGACTGCCAGCCGCCATTATTGCGGGACCGCTATACGCACAGGTCATCGCGAAGCGCGTGCCGGCGATGGTCCCCGAGTACATGCACGTTGCCGAGCCGAAGCACGGGCGAAAGCTGCCGCGGGTCTCGCTGATCGTTGTGCTGATCGGTATTCCCTTGGTTCTGATCGTTGGGAATACGGTGGCAAGCACGGCGCTGGCCGATGGCCAATGGCTACGGGTCGGGCTGGCCTTTGTCGGTCACCCGATGATAGCGTTGCTCATCACGACGGTCCTCTGCTTTTGGGTGCTTGGCGCGCGCTCAGGGTACTCCCCGCAGGAGATCCAGGAGATCGCCACGAAAGCCCTCGAGCCCGCCGGCATCGTGATTCTCGTCACGAGCGGCGGTGGTGTGCTGAAGCAAGTGCTCATCGACTCGGGCGTTGGCGATGTGTTCGCGGACGCGCTGATGGCGACGAGCTTGCCGCCCCTCGTGCTGGCCTTTCTCACAGCCGCCGCGGTCAGACTCATGCAAGGGTCAGCCACAGTTGCCATGTTGACGGCTGCCGGTCTGGTCGCCGCGCTGCTCGGCGATGCAGGGTTTTCCGAGCCGATGCTCGCGCTACTCGTGATCGCAATCGCGGCCGGCGCGACGATCGGCTCTCATGTCAACGACTCGGGTTTTTGGCTCGTGAATCGCTACCTCGGTCTCAGCGTGCCCGATACGCTCAAGACCTGGACGGTCACGACAAGCATTATCGCGTTCGTATCGATCACGTTGATCCTCATCGCAAGCGTGTTTATCGACTGAGGCCATGGTCATTCTCATCATGGGGGTCAGCGGCTCAGGCAAGAGCACCGTGGGACGTGCCCTGGCGAGGACGGTCGGGGGCCATTTCTACGATGCCGACGAGTACCACTCGGCGGCGAACATTGCGAAGATGCGGGGCGGCGAACCGTTGACCGATGGGGATCGCGACGAGTGGCTCCGTGCACTCCGGTCGAAAATCGACGCGTGGTTACTCGACGCCGACACATCTGTGTTGGCGTGTTCGGCGCTGACGGAGCGGATCCGCGGCGTGCTCGGCGCTGACCGCGACGGCGTTCACCTTGTGTATCTCAATGGCTCGAAGGAGCTCATTGATGCACGGATGCGCGATCGGGAGCATTTCATGCCCGCAGCCCTGCTCGATAGCCAATTTGCCCTACTCGAGCCGCCGGAGCACGCGTTGGATCTGGATATCAGCCAGACGCCCGCCGACCTCGTGACCAGAATCGTCAGGGAACTGCAACTGGCTTAACGTCGGGTCGTTCAGGCATCGTTCGAGAGGCCGGAATCCCCTGGAGGCCAATTGTCGTACGAACGCTCTCAACTCTAGACCAGGGCTTCGTGGGCACCAACCACGCAGAACTCCACGTGCGTCAGTCGGCCGTCCTCCGCTCGAACGTTCGTTTTGCCAGAAACCGGCGACTTGTGCGCGAGGAGTGACTCGTTTGCGTGCGTCGAGGCTCCTCAGCCTACAAACCCGCGGTTGGGGTGACCGCCCTCAGCTATCTTCGGTCAACCTTCGGGTCGTTGCTTGACAGGTTGCTGGAGCAGCTTCATTCTTCATACTCGGTGGTCCACCGGACAGTTCCGATGGGCCGTCGGCAGGCTCTTCTGGACTCATGCGTGGGCCGCCGGTGCCCCACCCCTCGAATAAAGGGGCCCGACAGTCTCGCCCACTGCATATAAAAGAAACTCGGTTGCACACGATCTGTCGCTGTTCGGCGCGATCGGGGCGTTGGCATGTAGCCAGGCGGGTCGGACGTTTCCATATGGAGTGAGATGGACGCAGTCGACTTCTCGCGTTCCGTCGAGCCGCGTTGCCACGCGGTGAGCGGAGCGTTCACCACGACGGACTCTTTTCACCCTTAAGGAGGGTTGTATGCCTCGTTCGTGGTTGTACCGAAGCAGCCGAGGATTCGTCCTCGCTGCCTTCGCCCTGCTCTTCGGGGCCGGCTCGGTGCTCGCACAGACCGGCCGGATCGAGGGGACGGTGCGGAACGCCGCAAGCGGCGATCCGCTCCCCGGGGCTCGCGTGACGGTCGTCGGGACCGATCTCGCGGCGACGACCAACCAGAACGGCTACTACGCCATTCCGGGCGTGCCAGTCGGCTCGCAGGAAGTGCGCGTGAGCGTTCTGGGGTACCAGCAAGTCACCATTACGAACCAGCGGGTCGCGGCGGGCTTGCCGACGACGGTGAATTTCCAGCTGGCCGCCAGCATCCTCCGCATCGAGGGCGTGGTGGTCACCGGCGTCGCGGAGGCCCAACAGGCGGTCAAACTGCCCTTCACTGTCGACCAGGTGAAGGCGGAGGACATGCCGGTGCCGGTTTCCAATCCCGAGGAGTCGATCCGCGGGAAGGTTGCCGGGGCCAAGATCGTCCGCGGCCGTGGCACGCCGGGCGACGGCGCGTCGGTGTTGCTGCGCGGCGCGACGTCGATCAATACGTCGGGCCGGAGCAATGAGCCGCTCTACATCGTGGACGGCGTGATCCTCGGGTCGGGCCTGACCGACATCTCCTCGCTCGACATCGAG
>JAOTWK010000186.1 GCA_029862935.1 Gemmatimonadota bacterium
GGAATCAGCCTGCGCTTCCACCGAATCGGCCACGAGACCGTTGAGCTTGGCGCGGAGCGAGTCGGGCACCTGTGCGTTCGCCTTGGTGAGGCTGTCCACCGTCTTCCGCGTCGACTTCAAGCTGTCGAGCAGCGCGCGAACACGGAGCGCACGCGCAATGGTCTGGCGATTTGCCTCGTCCGTGCTGTCCTCGATTGCCTCGACGCGGGCCAGGTCATACGTGAACACCGCGTTGCCGATGCCCCATTGAACGCGATTGCCGTCCGCGCTCCAGGACGGAAACTCCCCGCCAATGTCGGTCAGTTGCCGCACCAGCACCGGGGCGCCGTTTGGGTTGGCCACGGACACCGTCGGCACCGGACCGCCGACGTCGGGAATGTCCACGGTGTAGATGTGGCTGCCCACCTGTGCCAGTGCACGTCCACCTGTTGGGGACATCAACACGAGACCCGCGGGCGGCGGTCGCGGACCCCCCTCGAGTGCCGCGTCCTCCGGGTCGTCGTCCCACTCGGGGAACACACGCCGCGGCACGATCTCCCACTCGTCGGGATGCGGGGTGCCAATGCCCGGGGGCAACGAGCCACGCACCACGAGATGCTGCTTGACATCGGTCCCGTCCCAGCGGAACGAGACCAATCCCTCGGCGCGGCTATACGCATAGATCCTGTCGTGCTCGTCGGCGCGGAAGTGTGCAACGTCGCGGCTTCCCGTGGGCGCGATGAGCGTCACCTCGCCACCTGCGGCCGGCACCCAGACAAATTCCCCGCCCAGCGGGCCGAAGAACACATCAGGGGCCTTCTTGAGCTCGCGGGCTGCGCCGCGGGTCGCGACGATCCGTTCTCCGTCCGGTGACCACGCGAGGTTGTAGTAGAGCGCAGGCGTCGGGGTGAGACGCTGCGGCTGGCCGCGCCCATCGGCGCGCACCTTCATGATGTGGCCACCGGCGGAATCATCCCACGTGACAAAGGCCACCCACCGACCGTCCGGCGACCATACCGCGTGGTACTCACCCGCTTCATTCGCGGTCAGACGACGCGGATCGCCGTCCGGCACGGCCTTCACGTACACGCGGTCAAACGCCGTGAACGCGAGGTGACGACCATCGGGCGAGGCCACGGGGTGCCGGACTTGTCGCGCGGTGACCATCGCCGTCGTATCCATGGGGTAGGAGAACTTCACCTCCGGCCCGACGTCGAGCTCGACGTCCGCCTCGAACGGGATCTTGGTCGCCGCACTCCCGTCCACCGGCACGCGCCAGATCTCTCCGCCATAGGAGATCACGACCGCCCGCGAATCCGGCGTGAAGCTGTACCCGGGGAGCACGTCGAGCGGCGCGCGGGATTCCATTTCATCTCGCTGGATCGGATACGCCAACCACCGTTCCGCACCGGTGGCGAGATCACGCAGGCGCAGACCGGTCTCCGTGTTTTCCCGCGTGCCGTACGCGAGCCATTTGCCCTCGGGTGAAACGGCTGGCCGAAACCCTGACCCGTAACGACTGGTCATGAGGGTCGAGTTCCCGGTCTCACGGTCGTAACGGAACAGCTGGTACTGCGGGAATCTCGCGTTGTACTGCCAGTCGCCGGAACGACCCGCGTACCAGATGTAGCGGCCGTCAGGACTGGGTGCCGCGCCGACAGTCTTGACCTGGGCCGGCTGGCGAATGATCGGCAACGGGCTGCGGCGCTTCACATTGTACATCTGAAGCTTTGCCGCGCCGCCCAGTCCACCGGCCCGACTCACCACGATGTGTTCGCCGTCCGGCATCCACTCCGGCGACAGGTAGAGGCTGGTGTTACCCCGAGTGATTTGGGTCGTGTCGGTGAAGTCCAAGCGGATGGTCCAGACATTGTCACCTCCGCTCTTGTCGGAGATGAACACGATCGATTCACCATCGGGACTGAACCGCGGCTGCGCGTCGAACGCCATTCCCTCCGTGATCCGCGTGGCCTTGCCGCCGGAGATGGGCAGCGTGTAGAGATCGCCCAAGAGGTCGAACACGATCGTCTGGCCATCGGGGCTGACATCGAGGGACATCCACGTGCCCGTGGTCGCGGTAAACTTGGCTTTGCGAGCCGACTCGAGCGGCAGCGGCTTCTTGTCCGCGTTGGGGCCGCCGGGCCTCCCGCCCTGCCCCGACGCCGGGACCACACCCAGTGGGATCAAGACCGCCGCCATCAAGGCGACGCGAGTCGAGAGTACCATTCGTCTCCCCCAGAAACTCCGTTGATTCGCGTTCATCGGGCACCTCCCCGCACACCGGCCTCGACTGCGGGCGCGGTGTGGCGCCACGGCTCGTCGGCCGCCGCGCGCGCGCGCGGCCAGATCTCGTCCAGCGTGTCACCCCGGTAGAGCCGACCGTTCTTCATCACGTAGTGCACCGTGTTCGAGTTGCGGATGTTCTCGAGCGGGTTTGCATCGAGGATGACGAGATCGGCGAGCTTACCGGGCTCGATCGAGCCCAGATCGCGACCGAGACCAATCGCTTCCGCACCTAGGATCGTGGCCGTGCGCAACGCGTCGTGCGGACTCATGCCGCCACTCTGCATCGCCCACAGCTCCCAGTGATATCCCAGGCCCTGCAGCTGGCCGTGACTTCCCACGCCAGCGCGACCGCCCGCCTCGACGAGCTCCTTGAGCCACGCCGAGTGCTTCTTGAACACGTACTCGTCCTCGTGGAACCAGCCTCCGGGGCCGGGACCGGGATTGCGGCGCCGGATCTTGGCGTCCAGCTCGGGCTTCGGCGTGAAATAGGCGAGCTTCTCGTCACCGACGACGTCTTCATTCGTGTAGAAGTAGTTCTCGACCCACGGACCACCGTACGTCACGAGCAGCGTCGGTGAGTTGGTGGTCTGTGACGTCTTGAATAGCTCGACGACGTCGCCGTACGCAGGAATGATCGGCAGCGTATGTTCGATACCGGGATACCCGTCCATGGCGTGGGTCATGTCGAGGCGATAATCCAACCCGCCTTCGGTCGTCGGCATCAACTCGAGCTCGCGTGACGCCATGATGAGCCACTGCCGCTGCTGACGGTTGCCGGACATGTACATCTTGAATGTTTTCGTGTCGTAGTAGTCGCTGTAGCGTCGCAACACGGTTCGTGCGTGATCCAGATCGCGGATTCCCTCGACCCAAAACACGCCGGGACCCGTCGAATACACTCGCGGGCCGACCATCTGTCCGGCCTCCACGCGGTCAGCATACGTGAGCACATCGGTCGTCGCCGTCTGGGGATCGCGTGTCGTGGTGACACCGTAGGCGAGGTTTGCCGAGTAGATCCAGGGACGCGTCCAGTGCAGTCCCCACAGATTCCACATGTGGGCGTGCGTGTCCACGAATCCGGGGACAATCGTCTTCCCGCTCACGTCCATGACGCGGGCGTCCGGCGGGGGAGATCCCCGCGGCCCCACGCTCACGATCCGGTTGTTCCGAACGACCACGTCCGCGCCTTCCACGATCTCGCTGTCACGCATCGTGATCACGCGCGCACCACGGAGCACCACCGTTCCCTGAGGCATGTCACGCGACGCTTGGATCGTGATGCGTCGTTCCTCCGGCTGGTACCGCGCACGCGCCTGCTCCGTCGAGTCGGCGCCTGCTTGCCGCAAGCTGTCGTCCACTGCCGCGGCCCGGTCCAATCGATACGTCACGAACGCATTGCCAATGGACCAGTGCACCGTGCGGCCGTCCCTGCCCCACGCGGCGAACTCGCCACCAATGTCGGTGAGCTTGCGCACGGGCATGGCCGCGCTGTCCGGTTTGGTCACCAGCACCGTCGGCACTTGCCCGCCGATCTTGGGAACGGCGATCACGTACACGTCGTTTCTCACCTGTGCCAACGCGTGATCGCCGGTCGGAGCCATCACCACCAGGTCGGCGCTCGCCTGCGGAATGCTCGGCTCTCGACTCTCGCGACTGAAGTCACGTGGCATCGGAAGATCGGATGTTGCCGAGAGCTCCCAATCACTTGCGATGAGCGGCAACCGCCACGTCACCCTGAGGTGCGTCTTGATGTCCGTGTTATCCCACCGAGTCGAGAGGAGGGCAACCGTGGCCGGCTGCCCACTGCGGGCAGGCACGCGACCGTAAAAGAAGATGCGATCGGGATCGCTCGTGAAATGCGGCCGGCGGCGACCCTCGGTCGGGCCGATCACCGTGAGCGCGCCGCCCTGCGCCGGCACCCACACGAACTCGGCCCCTAACCCGGGCACGAAGGGGTCAACAGCCTCCTGGAGGTCGCGTGCCGACGCGCGCATGGCGACGATCCGGTTGCCGTCTGCCGACCATGCGGTCTGGTGGTAGTACGCCGACGCTTGCGTGAGCTGGCGCGGCGTGCCGCCTGTCGCGCGGACACGCATGATGTGGCCCTGCCTATCGTTCCACGTCACGTAGGCGATCGCCGAGCCATCCGGTGACCACGTCGGGTAGTACTCGCCGACATCTTGATTGGTGAGGCGTCGTGGCGTCCCGTCGGGCAGATCCATCACGTACAACCGATCCAGCGCCGTGAACGCGAGCTTGCTGCCATCAGGCGAGGGCACAGGGTCGCGGATCTGCTTCACCGTAAACGTCGGGGTGTCCTCGATCGGGTATTCGAACGCGATCGCCGGGCCGACCGGAACCTCGGCGTTGACGGTGAACGGGATCTTCGTTGCCGGACTCCCGTCGACCGGCACGCGCCAGATCTCGCCACCGTACGAGATCACGATGGCACGCGAATCGGGGGTAAAGGAGTATCCGGGTAGCACATCCATGTTCGCGACCGATTCCTGCTCGTCCCGCTGAATCGGATGGGCGAGCCACCGCTCCTCGCCGCTCGCCAGGTTTCGCAGCCTGAGACCCGTCTCGGCATCGTGGCGAGAGCCGAAGGCGAGCCACTTCCCATCGGGCGACACGGCGGGTCGGAACGCGGAGCCGTAGCGCGAGCTCATCGTGGTCTGTGTTCCCGTCTCGCGGTCATACAGGCCAAGTTGGTATTGGGGGAGAATCGCGTTGTACTGCCACGATCCCGTTCGCCGCGCGTACCAGATGTAGCGGTCGTCGGGGCCGAAGGCCGGCCCGAGCATCCGCAGTCCACCGGGACTCTGCACTAACGGCAGCCCGGTGCCGCCGTGCGCGTGATACAGCCACAGCTTGTCGGTGCCGAAGAACGGTCCCGAGCGCGCCACCACGATATAACCACCGTCGGGCGTCCACTCCGGCGAGAGGAACCGGTTGCGGTAGTCGTTGGTCAGTTGCACCGTGTCGCCCGTCGCGACCGACAGGATCCAGAGATTGTCGTCGCCGTCCCGATCGGACACGAACACGATCTTGGAGCCATCGGGGCTGTACCGCGGCTGCATGTCGTGCGCCATCCCGCTCGTGAGCCGCGTCGCCTGCCCGCCCGTGATCGGGATCGTGTAGAGATCGCCCAGTAAATCGAACGCGATCGTCTGGCCGTCGGGGCTCACGTCGAGGGAAATCCACGTGCCTTCGCTGGTCGTGAATCGCGCCCAGCGTGCCGGCACGAGCGGAAGGCCCACTTCGTCACCGCCCGACGACGCCACAGACTGTTGCGCCAGCGTCGGGGGAGCGAAGATGAGGAGGGACAGCGCGGCGAGGAGGCCGCAGGGTCGGGTCAAACGCATGGTGGAGCTCCGAACGGGTTCTGGATGCAACAGTGAGCCAATCGAGGGCACATACGCGAGTCGCGGAGGCCCACGATGTCGGGTTTCAGTGTGTTCGATTAGGACTGACGGACTCGGCCCGTCCCCTGGACGGCACCGGGCATCGGGGAATATATCCCGGGGGGAGACGGTGAGGCAGGGGAGACGAGAGTGACGACTGTGACGACTGGGGAGAGGGAACAGCAGGGGCAGCTGACGGCTGACGGCTGACGGCTGACGGCTGTTTCCAATCACTGACGACCGAAAGATCTACCATGGGTGAGAAAGTCGTACTGGCCTACAGCGGCGGGCTCGACACTTCCGTGATCCTCAAGTGGCTCCAACTCGAGGGGTACGACGTCATCGCGTACATCGCGAACGTCGGCCAACACGATGATCTGGATGCAGCGAAGCAGAAGGCGCTGGCCACGGGGGCTCGCTCGGCGCGCGTCGAGGACTTGCGCGAGGAGTTCGTCACAGACTTCATCTTCCAAGCGTTCAAGGCCAACGCACTCTACGAAGGCCGGTACCTCTTGGGCACCGCGCTGGCCCGGCCGCTCATCGCCAAGCGGCAGATCGAGATCGCGATCGAGGAACGGGCACCCTACGTAGCGCACGGTGCGACCGGCAAAGGCAACGATCAAGTCCGCTTCGAGCTCGCCTACTACGCACTGCATCCAGAGATCCGCGTGCTGGCACCGTGGAAGATGCCAGCGTTTCTCCAGCAGTTCCAAGGACGCACGCAGCTACTCGAGTTCGCGGAGCGGCACGGGATCGACGTGACCGCGACGAGAGAGAAACCATTCAGCGAGGACGACAACCTCCTGCATCTCTCGCACGAGGCTGGCATTCTCGAGGATCCACGATACGAAGCTGGCGAAGACGTGTACTCGCGCACCACCGCGCCCGAGCGAGCACCCGACACGGCGGCGCGGATCGCCATCACCTTCAAGGACGGGATTCCTACAACAGTCACGAACCTGGATGATGGCACCACCAAGACACGCCCGCTCGAGCTGTTCGAGTACCTCAACGACCTAGGCAGGCTCCACGGGATCGGTCGCATGGACATGGTCGAGAATCGGTTTGTGGGCATCAAGTCCCGGGGGGTGTACGAGACGCCGGGCGGCACCATCCTCCACGTCGCACACATGGACATGGAAGGCATCGCGATGGATCGTGAGGTCATGCGCCTGCGTGACATGCTCACGGCCGAGCTGTCCGAGCTCATCTACAACGGGTTTTGGTTCAGCCCGGAGATGGACTTCCTAATGGCCGCCAT
>JAOTWK010000187.1 GCA_029862935.1 Gemmatimonadota bacterium
GATCCCCACCCCGCCCAGCCCCGCGCAACCAACTGCGTCTCGCCCACCGTGAGATGCGCACGCCCCTGCCCCCGGATCCTGACATACCGAAGGTCAGGTCCCACGCCTCCCTCTACGATCAGCGCGCCGCTCAAGCCTCCCCGCAGCGCCAGCACGGCGCTGCGCTTCTCGACCAACAGCCGCCCGACCGCGAGCGTGCCACTTCCCATCTGTGGGTTCGGCCGGAACGACCCCGTCGCGGGCCCTGCGGCGACGTCGACGCTCGTCGTTCGCTCCACACCCACCTCTAAGCCGATGGACCCGCGTACACCGAAGTCACGACGCACACCGAGCTCCGCGCGATCCAAAAGGACGTAATCGCCGAAATCCTTACCCAGCTCCTGGGCGAGCAGTGTGTTGAGCAGCGGCGAGATGACAGGCTCATCGCTCACGTCGTGCATGCGGCGCGATCCCACGAGGTGAACCGACCACGAGCCCACTCGATGGGACAGCTCGAGCAGCGCTTTCAGCCGGGCATCACTGACGCCATACGATAGCCAGCCGTGAATCTCGGTAGGCCCGCCTCCTGGGCGAAACACGGAGCCTAGTCCGGGCGCGAGTCCTTCGACCCGGTTGAAATGGAGGAGATCCGACACGGAGCCGACACTGAGGCGGGCAGCGGCCAACCCCGACAGGGCCTGCGCGCCGGCCGTCTCGCCAATCCGCGCCCGCACGTCCTCCAAGTCGAACGTCATCGCAGGTCCGGCCATGTTCTGGATCGCTACGTGCAGAGGGACGTCCCACACAAAGCTGTCTCGCGTCGCCTTCGGGACGGCGACGATCTCAGGGCCGCGGAACAACGCATTTGGCAGACCGACATTGAACTCGTAGTCCTCGATCTCCCACCGCCCGCGGATGATGCCCCGCGCCGGCATGTCGAGCCACTTGGTACGACGTCGAATCTCGATCTCCTGGCGATTCGGTAGCCAGTACCGCTCATCCCACAGTCCGTTCTCGAGTACGATCGTGATGTCTTCGAGCGTGTTGTCCAGATAGGCGCTGCGAGTGAAGCTGAAACGGAAGATGATGAGCTCCGCCGTCTCGATGTCGAAGAACATCGTGCCGACGACACGTGGCTCATCGAACGTCTTGGGGCGGACGGCAACCTCGTACACACGTACCGTCCGTTCCGGCAAGCGGATCGTCAAGGAGTCCTGCAGCGCATAGTCGTAGAGTTGCGGACCGTCGGGCGCAAGCGGATGGGGCACCCCTCGAACCTCATCTCCTTCGCCCAGCAAGATGCGGTTCGCGAAGTTGTTCTGGACGATGCCAAGGTGATCACGGTGGTATTGGATGTCGGTTGGGAGGTCACTGCGGTCGCGCCACCCGACGATCTGCTGCTTGCTCCGGTTTGGCGCCTTCCAGTAGACTTCAAGCACCAGTTCATCCGACTTGATCAGGCGGGGCGGCTCCAACAGCCCCTCAGCCAGCTGACCGAGGAAGAAGACGAACCCATGAGCCCTGACACGATAGTCTTGAAGCGTGGTGTCAGCCTGACGCACGGCTCGTTGCGCGATGCCGCGCGCGACCAAGATCTCGGCCGCATCGGTGTTCCACTCTTGCGCCAGCGCGGGGATCGGGCAGAGCGCCAGCGAGAGTGCGGTGCATACCAGGCGAAAGCTCATTGCAGCGCAATATCACGGGCCCTGGTGTGGGCGGCAAGCATCTTCGTGCTCGTGACGCCGGTGGGCTGCGGTGACCTGGTCATCGACAACGACGTCACGCTCTCCACTTCTGAGCTGCTCATCCTGGGCATGCAACCGGCTGGGGGGTCCATCGGCGTCGGAAGTGCGTACGTGCGGAACGACCGCGAGACGTTCGTGCGGCTGCAGCACTCGGATGCGTTCCGCACGCTGTACGCAGAGGTACGGTTTCCGATCGGGGCGATCACGAGCCTCAATGGTCAGCCCATTGGTCCCGGCGATTCGGTGCTCGTTGCACTGGACCCCGAGCCGGGTCGCTACGGCGTGACCCTGTCTCCGGCCGGACTCGTGCTCGGGTCCGCAGTGCCGCGCGTCACGTTCTCGTTCGCGACCTACGGGGACTTCAGCGTCGCCGATGGGTCGTCGACGTACCCGTCGCGCACGGCGTATGCCAACGCCCTCACATTGTGGTTCGAGACGACCATAGGCCGCTGGCAGCGGGTGTCGGGCTCGAGCTTCACGGGAACCGACGCCGTGGCAGGACCACTGCGCGAGCCTGGTCGGTATCTGGTCGCCGCACCGCGATAGCCCCCGGGCACACACGCCCCTCAATCAGTCGCCAAGGCTTCGGGGCTCCCATATATTGAGCCATCGAGGATCCCACGAGTGACAGCGTTCAAACTGTTGAGCACCGTCGGCGAGCAAACCGTCGAGTTTCCCGACCCGCGAACATTGGTCGTCGGCCGGGCCGTGACGAGCGACGTTCCCATCTACGATCCCACGGTGTCCCGCCGACACGCCGAGTTGTCGCCGACACCTGGCGGCGTGCGGGTTCACGACCTCGCCTCCAGCAATGGGACATTTGTCAACGGCACCCGCATCACGGACGCGCTGGTGACCGAAGGCGACGTCGTGACGTTCGGGAAGGTCGCGTTCAACGTGGTGGCTCTCGCCCCCCGTCGACCGACGGTAGCCGAAGCCGCTGACCACGGCATGCTCGCGGCCCAACATCCACCGCCAGAAGCCACGATCGTACGTCAGATCTCCGTCGAGCAACCCATGGACCTCGACGACAAGGTCGCGAAACGGGTCAGCGGCGCCTCCCAGGTCAAGGTCGAAGGCGAGTCGGTGGACGAGCGGCAGGCACAGAAGCTCGCCTTGTTACTCGATATCTCCAAGGAGTTGTCCAAGCAACAGGACGTCGACCGGCTGCTCGAGAAGGTCGTCGACATCACGTTCAAGGTCATGAATGTCGATCGGGTATCCATTCTCATGCTCGAAGGGACATCGGGCGAGCTCGTACCGCGCATTTCGCAGAATCGGCTCAGTGACGCCGGTGGCGCCCGTGTCCCCCGTTCGATTGCGCGGCGGGCGGTCGATGAGCGCCTTGCGATTCTCACGGACAACGCGGCCGCCGATGATCGCTTCAAGGGAAAGTCGATCGTCATGCAGAGCGTGCGCAGCGCGATGTGCAGCCCACTCATGGGTAGCGCGGGCAGTGTGCTGGGCGTGCTCTATGTGGACAACATGACCTCGTTGAGTTCGTTCAACGACGAGGATCTTGAGTTTCTCATTGCATTTTCCGGCATCGCGGCCGTCGCTATCGAGAACGGCCAATTGAGCGACCGCATACGCCGTGAGGCTGTGGTCCTGTCGAACTTCCAGCGTTACTTCGCGCCGGATCTCGCCGAGCAGATCGCCAATGAAGCGGAAGCCGTTCAACTGGGCGGCACGAAACGTCCGGTTGTGGTGTTCTTCAGCGACATTCGCGGTTTCACGACGTTGTCGGAGACCATGAATCCCGATCAGATTGCGTCGCTGCTCACCGAGTATTTCACGGAGATGGTGGAGATCATCTTCGAGCACGGAGGAACATTGGACAAGTTCATGGGCGACGCCATCATGGCACTCTGGGGCGCGCCCATCAGTCATGCCGACGACGTGGACCGTGCGATGCGGGCAGCCATCGAGCAACAGGAAACGCTCGCAACACTCAACAAGAAGTGGATCAGTGAGGGACGTCCGGCTTTGGAGATCGGGATCGGAATCACCTTCGGCGAGGTCTTTGCCGGGAACATCGGCAGCGATCGTCGCCTCGAGTACACGGTGCTCGGTGACGCCGTCAATACGGCGTCACGGCTTTGCTCCCAGGCCGGCCGAGGAGAGATTCTGATTTCGGAGCCGCTGTATCGCGTGCTGGCAACGCCACCCGAGGTCGAGCCGCTCGAGCCACTCCAGCTCAAGGGCAAGTCCCAGGCAGTCCCAGTCTATCGTGTGAAGCGATAGGGTCGACCGGCTGCGTCGAGGAGTTCCACGACGAGCCTGAGTGGGAGTCCCATCACGCTGAAGAAGTCTCCTTCCACCCGATCGACCAGCACCGCCCCGCATCCCTGGACCCCATAGCTGCCAGCCTTGTCGAGCGGCTCGCCGGTCGCCACGTACTCGGCGATAGTCTCGTTCGACACCGGGCGGAACCACACCCGCGTCACGTCGTACCGTTCCAATGTGTTCCCCTCCGGAAGCACGAGCGCCACGGCAGTGATGACCACGTGTGACCGCCCCGACAGGCGCTGCAGCATCCGTCGCGCATCGCCTTCGTCCGTCGGCTTCCCCAACACGTGGTCGTCGATCACCACAACCGTATCGGCAGCGAGGACAGGAGCGTCAGGCCGCTCCTTGGCCACGGACTCTGCCTTCACTCGCGCAAGGCGCACTGCCATCATCGCGGGCACTTCGCCCGGTTCCTGCACTTCGGGAACATCCGCCGGGACGACCTCGTGATCGATCCCCAGCATTTCCAGCAAGTGACGCCGGCGCGGCGACGCCGAAGCCAAAACGATCATCGTTCGAGCAACAACGTAACGGGGCCGTCGTTGACCAGAGTCACCGCCATACGCTTCCCGAAGGCTCCTGTCTCGACCGGAAGGCCGCGCGTGCGCAACGCACCTGCAAACCGCTCGTACAGGGGTTCCGCGTGTTCCGGCTGCGCCGCATCAACGAATGAGGGTCGGCGCCCCTTCCGCGCGTCTCCGTAGAGCGTGAACTGTGAGACGAGCAGCACCGACCCGTCGACCTCGCGAACGTCACGGTTCATGCGGTCGGCGTCATCGGGAAAGATCCGGAGGCCCGCGACCTTCTCCGCCATCCACTCGATCGTTTCATCCCCGTCCCCTGCCGTGAAACCTACGAGAAGCAGCAATCCACAGTCGATTACGCCAACGACTTGGTCGTCGACGTGCACCGAAGCTTCTGAGACCCGCTGCACTAGCACACGCATCCAAATGATCTCCGAAATACGAATATGGATTCTGACTGCAAGCTCCCCGACGAAGCCAGGGGCTCACTCCACCGTGACCGACTTGGCAAGATTGCGCGGTCGGTCCACGTCACACCCCCGTGCCACTGCCACGTAGTACGCCAACAGCTGTAGCGGAATGACGGTCAGGACAGGCGTCAGTTGATCGATTGTTTTCGGCACCGAGATCAGGTGGTCGGCCAGATCCACCAACTGATCGTCTCCGGCATTTACTACGGCCAACACTCTGCCACGCCGGGCTCGCACTTCCTCGACGTTGGAAACGATCTTCTGATACACGTTGTCCTGCGGCGCGATGAACACCACTGGCATCATCTCGTCGATCAGCGCTATGGGCCCGTGCTTCATTTCGGCCGCTGGATACCCCTCAGCGTGGATGTAGGAGATCTCTTTCAGCTTGAGCGCGCCCTCCAACGCCACCGGGAAGTTGTATCCACGACCCAGGTACAGGGCGTTTGGCGACTGCATAAACGCCGCGGCAACCTGTTTCACCTCGTCCGCCCGCTCGAGCGCCTCGGCTACCAGGTCGGGGAGAGCCCTCAGGCTCTCGATGATGGCTTGCCCCTGCCGCAGCGATAGGTGCCGCAGACGACCCAGCCGCAGGGTCAGCAACGCCAGCGCGACCACCTGACAGGTGAAGGCCTTCGTACTGGCTACGCCAATCTCGGGACCCGCGTGCAGATACACCCCACCCTCGACTTCACGAGCGATGGAACTGCCAACGACGTTCACGATCCCAAGCGTTCTCGCGCCGCGTTCCTTGGCTTCACGCAGCGCCGCCAACGTGTCCGCCGTCTCTCCACTCTGCGATATCCCGACCACGAGGGTGCGGTCATTCACCACGGGGCTACGGTACCGGAATTCGGACGCATACTCGACCTCGACTGGAACGCGAGCGAGTTCTTCCAGCATGTACTCCCCGATGAGAGCCGAATGCCACGACGTCCCACAGGCGGTGAGGATCACCCGCTCGATCTTGAGAAGCTGATGCCCCGGAATGTTCAGACCGTCCAACTTGGCCGTGCCACCGTCGTCCATCAGCCGGCCCCGCAGCGTGTCGCGGATGGCCTCTGGCTGTTCCATGATCTCCTTGAGCATGAAATGCGGATATCCGCTTCGTTCGATCGTCGTGAGATCCCAATCGACGGTACTCACGAGCTTCTCGACCGGGACTGTACGGAGGTCGGTGATCCGGTACCCGTCCCTGCGAACGACGGCCAACTCCTCGTCGTCCAAGTACACCACTTCCCTCGTGTGCTCGAGCACCGCAGCCACGTCCGAGGCGACGAAATGCTCCGAGTCGCCCAAGCCCACCAAGAGCGGCGATCCTTTGCGTGCCGCGACAATGGTATCCGGGTCGGCAGACATGATCACGGCGATCCCGTATGCGCCCTCCACGCGCCGGAGCGCCGCAGCGACGGCGTCCCGGAACGACCCCTGAAAACACTCCTCAATGAGATGCGCCAGGACTTCCGTATCCGTCTCTGACCGAAAGGTGTGTCCCTTCTTGGTCAGCCACTCACGAAGCGTCTTGGCATTTTCGATGATCCCATTGTGTACGACGGCAATGGCCCCTTGGCAATCGACGTGCGGATGCGCATTCGGTTCGGTGGGAGCACCGTGCGTCGCCCACCGCGTGTGTCCGATGCCGATCGTCGCGACCTGGGGACGATCGGCAAGGCGCGCCTCCAGTGCGGAGATACGCCCGACTGCCCGCTCCACGACGAGTCCACCGTCTGCGAGGCTCGCCACACCCGACGAGTCGTAGCCTCGGTACTCGAGCCGCGCGAGACCGTCGAGCAACAATGGGACTGCTTCGCGGTGGCCGACGTAGCCGACGATTCCACACACGAGAGATCTACTCCTGAAGAAGAGCCTTGCCGGATGCGATCATCGCGTGT
>JAOTWK010000188.1 GCA_029862935.1 Gemmatimonadota bacterium
GGCGCACGACATCTGACACTCGCGGGTGGGCTGCGCATGGACCCAGGGTCTCTGGCGGCGCTCGAGGCGTCAGACGACGTGTCCATATCCCTGGCCCTGCCCGGTGATGCATTGACTGCCGAGGCCTCGGATTCGGCATTGATCAGCGAGTTGACGCTCCCTTTCATCGAAACGCGAATCGGAGAGGACGCAGACGTCGGGATTGCTCACATCATGGTTGTGCATTCATCCGCTCCGCTCGATGCGCTGCGTCGATCCCTGGACGTTTGGTTTGTGACGGCCATCGGTCTCTCCGCGCTGGTGGCGGCGCTGCTCGCCGTGCAGCTGTCTTCACGGATTAGTCGTCCGCTGGCGCGACTAGCGGAACAAACGGCCGAGGTGGAGCTCGACCGTCTCGACGTATCCTTTGCGGGGACGCGGCACGACGAGATTGGGGCCCTGGCGAGAGTCCTCGATGGCATGACCCAACGCCTGCGCGCCAGCGTGCGAACGTTGCGCGAGGTCGAGCGGCAGGCGGTATTGGGGGACCTCGCGCGGCAGGTGAACCACGATATCAAGAACGGTCTGATCCCGATCCGTAACGTGTTCCGCCATCTGAGCGAGGTGGCCCGGGATGATCCCACACGGCTCCCCGACGTGTACCGCGAACGAGAGCGAACGGTCGAGACGGCGGTCGAGTACTTGGAGAAGCTCGCCGCGGCCTATGCCGGACTCTCGCCCCGGTTCGATCTCGTCTCCTGCGACGTCAACGCGCTCATTGGAGGTGTTGTGCGCGGGACATCTCCATCGACCAACGCGACGGTGCAGCTCGAGCTCGATGCCGCCAATCCCCGGGCGCGAGCGGATTCGCTGGCGCTGCGACGGGTCGTAGAGAATCTCGTCTTTAACGCGCTCGACAGTTTGCCACCCGAAGGTGGAAAGGTGGTCGTCGCGACCAGGATCCAGCAGAGCGAACACGGCCGACCCGTGGTGCAGCTCTCCGTGACGGATACGGGGAAGGGCATGACCGCCGATGAGTTGGATCGCGCTTTCGGTGATTTCTATACGACAAAATCCCGCGGGACCGGGCTCGGGCTTTCGATCGTGCGACGGCTGGTACGAGACTTGGGTGGCACGCTGCGGGTCGCGACTGAACCGGGGTCGGGCACACAGTTCTTTGTGGAACTGCCCCGAGCAGAGGAGACGGCATGACGCTCATTCTCGTCGTCGACGATGTGGCACCGATGGCGGAGCAGTATGCCTACGACCTCGAACGGGTAGGTGGGTATCAGACCATGGTCGCTGGGGACGGGCGCGCAGCGCTTGGGGCACTGGTGACGGAGGCTGTCGACTGCATGCTGCTCGACCTCGAGATGCCGCGCATGGACGGGTTCGAGGTGCTGCAAGAGCTCGCGGCGCAGGAGATCCACGTGCCTGTCGTCGTCTATACCGGGACCGGGAACTACGAGCGCTGCGTGCAGGCGGTCAAGCTCGGTGCCGACGGGTTCATCGACAAGGCGGAGCCCGTAGAGCGGGTGGTCCAGGAAATCGAACTGGTGCTCGAGCGTCGGAGACTCGAGCGCGAGGTGGCCGCGCTCCGCCGGGACCTTGGCACCGACAGTCCGCTCATTGGGAACAGCCAGCCCATGCAGGATCTTCGTGCAGCCATCGCACGCGTCGCTCCGGTACCGAGCCCCGTGCTGATCATGGGCGAGAGTGGGTCGGGCAAAGAGCTCGTGGCTCGTGAGCTCCACCGATGGGGTCCCGGCGAGCGACAACCTTTTGTGGCGATCAACAGCGCCGCCCTCCCCGAGAGCCTGGTCGAGAGCGAACTGTTCGGCCACGAGCGTGGTGCGTTTACTGGGGCGTCCACGACCCGCAAGGGAGCGTTCGAGGCTGCTGCCGGCGGGACGCTGTTCCTCGACGAAGTCGGCGAGCTTCCCGGAGGCACGCAGGCAAAACTGCTTCGCGTGCTCGAACAACGAGAGATCACGCGAGTGGGCGGAACGCGCACGATTGCTGTCGATGCCCGCGTGATCGCGGCAACCAATCGCGATTTGGCGCAGGACGTGAAGGATGGTCGATTTCGCGAGGATCTCTTCTATAGGCTGAACGTGCACGTGGTTCGCGTTCCGCCGCTCCGCGATCGATTGTCGGATTTGCCGGCGCTGGTATCGCAGTTGCTCGAGGAGACCTGTCGCCGGTTCGGCGTACGCGTGAAGGCACTCCATCCGGACGCGCTCGCGCACCTCATGGCCTACGACTGGCGCCGCAACAACGTGCGCGAGCTGCGAAACGTCATCGAGCGGCTTGTGATTGCCGCGCCCGGCGATGTGATCGGGAGCGAGCATGTGCCCCCTGAGCTCACGTCCAATCAGGGCTCCGCGGGCCCCGCCTCCTCCACGTTCCAAGCGCAGAAGGCGGAGGCCGAGCGCCGCATTCTGCTCACGGCACTCGAGCGCAACGAGTGGCAGATCACCAAGACCGCTGAGGAGCTTGGGCTCGCGGATCACGCGAGTCTGCTCAAGATCATGCGGCGCCACGGTATCAAGAAGAGAGACTGATCCCGCCCAAGATGTTTGTGTCCAACCGGACACAGTAAGCCTTCCCATCACGTGTCCGAATGGACACAGATTCCCGCTCAACACCTCACTTTCTGCATGAGGTTCATTCTGTAAGGTATTGTCGCCATGCTATTTTGGTAACAAGTGACTCTGATGTAACCACGCGGCCCAGACCCTGCCTTTCTCACTGACGGCAACGGCAATCGAACCGGCGCCGACGGCGCCACGGCAAAGGAGGGCAACATGTTGATCACCGCTCATGGCAGGGCCTGGCTCAGAGCACGACTGGGGGACGCGATGGTTGTGGGGCTGCTGTCGGTCGTCTATTTGCTCACCGGATGCGACCTGCCGGTGTCCGATCGGGCCTCCGAGCGTGACACTCCCGCCGTCGTCCGTGAACCGGCCTCGACTCCTATGCAGGCCATACCGGTGTCGCGTGATGTGCCCGCGGCGGAGCGTCCGGCGCCTGTGGTGACGGGACCGGTCACGTTCGATCAGGCAGACCAAGCGTTCCGCGAGAAGCGGTACGGCGACGCGACCGAGTTGTTCGGTATGTACGCGGAGCAAAAGCCTGACAACGCGTGGGGTCACTACATGTTGGGGCTCTCGGCGTGGAAGGCGGGTGACCCCGCGGTCGCCGAGGTCGCGTTCAACGAGGCGCTCGGGCGCGATCCAGAGCATGTGAAGAGCGTCTTGGGCCTGAGCCGCGTGCTGATCGAGACGGGTCGTGCTGAGGAGGCGCTCGAGCAAATCGAGTCGGCTATGCTGATCGACTCGTCATCGCAGGTGTTCCGTCTCGAGGGTCGGGCGTTGGACGAACTAGGCCGACTCGATGAGGCGGTTGATGCCTACCTCGAGGCGATCGTGCGGGACGACACCGACGTGTGGGCGCTCAACAATTTGGGCTTCCTGTACATCCGCGACGGGCGGGAGTCGGCGGCCATCGGCCCGTTGGCGCGCGCGGTCGAGCTGGCGCCAGACATGGCGGTGTTCCAGAACAATCTCGGTGTTGCACTCGAGCGAACGGGATTCGCGGGAAGCGCGATCGAAGCGTTCCGGGCTGCGCTGAACGCCGACGAGGCTTATGAGAAGGCGCTCATCAATCTGGAGCGTGTCGAGGGTCGCGGCATCGACGTGGATGTGATGGCAGACCTCACCCAGATCGCAGCGCAGTTCTTGGATGAGGTCGTGAGCTGGCGTCGCCTCGCCCAGGTGCCGATGAATGTGGAGTCCGTTCCGCCTGATTCCATTGAGCAACCTGACCCTGAACCGATTCGATGAGTGAGCCGGGGAGCGCGGAAGCCCGCGCTCCCCTTTGCGCATTTCTTGTTCATTGGGTACTGGGGAGGATCCGCAAGAGAAAGGGCCCGCCGACTCGGCGGGCCCTTCGTTCTTCAGGTAGGCGGTCTGCTCAGTTGCTGGGCGGACCGCTATTCACTCTGAGGTCTTTGACGAGCACCTCGACCTGCATGCCACCGCCACCCTGATCCTGCATCATCTTCTCCATTTGCTCCATCTGCTGCTTCAACATCTTCTCCATCATGGCTCGTTGCGCCTCAGGCATTTGGTCCATTTGACGCTTGGCCTCCTCGAGCTGCTCTCGCATCTCGGCCATGTCATCGTCGGTCATGCCCATGGCTTCTGCCATGCCTTCCATGGTCACGCTGGTGCGGAACGGATACAGCATCCCGTTGATGTCGCGATAGTCGTCAAGGTCGACCGTACTGGTCACCGGGTGGGTCTCCCCTTCGTGCGTCATCTGCCCGTCCACGACCATGCGGCGCATGACCAAGAGGTCCCGATCCACGAACATCGTCATCTTTTCGGCTCGGAAATCCTCTTCGTCCTGCTCTTCAGGGGAGGCGTTCATCATTCCATCGAAGTCGATGGACTCCGGATCGTCGACCACGAGCACGTGCACACTGTGTCCGTTGACGTTATCGCGGCCCTCGTACCTTACGTGCTGCGCGATCTCGTCGGCCCGGGCGTAGAACGTGTCCCAACTTTCTTCGGGTGTCTCTTGGTCAATCATCATGCCGCCCACAATGCTCTTGCTCAAGCGGAAGACGGGGCGACCGTTGACCATTTCCTTGACGAAGTACTGTGTTGTTTCGACGCCAACAGCATCCTGCACCAACGTGTAGTTGTCGACGCCGGCAATTCTTTGCTCGTAGCTCTTCATCATTCGATTCAGAATGTCGGACGAGGACTGAGCGAGGACACCGGTCGTGCCGACTGACGAGAGCAGCAGCGCTCCAACGAGCGCACGGGCAGCTGAACGCATTGACACCTCCCAAAAGAACGCGGTCCGATGAAGGTCGAATGATACGCTGGGAGCCTCGATCGGGCTAGCACCCGCGAGATTCACCTCCTGCGCAGTTGAGCAACGACGGGCCGGTGGTCGGAGCCGACATCGTCGGCCACCCACGACCGCACGATCTTCCACGTGCTATCGGCGAGCACGTGGTCGATCCGCGCCCGAATCCATCCATTCATGCGGGTGGCGCCGAAGCCGCGGCCCATAATCGAGAACGCGTTCTGCCAGTCCGACCAGGCAGCACGATACAAGCGACTCTCCGGAGGCGTGTTGAAGTCCCCCGCCACGATCTGGCGTGCCGGAAAGCGGTCTGCCCAGCGGCGAGCGCGGCGAAGCTCGATTTCGCGCAGCTGAGATTTCGTCGCCAACACCGGAATTCCTTCATCAAGATTCCCGGCGCGGATCCGTTCCAGGCCCGCGCGTGGAGTTTCGAGGTGCACGTTGGTGAGAAAGACGAGGCCTTCTTCGACCTCGAGCAGGTAGGTCATCACCAATCCGGCCCCGCCGGCAAACTCGAGGGCTTCCCGGTCCATCGTCCGCACCTCGACAATCGGGAAGCGGCTGACAACGCACAGTCCCTCGCTGCTATGCGTATGCCAGTCGAGGAGTCGATCAATCGCGTCACGCAACAGACCGGAGCATTCCTGAAACGCTGCCATGTCAGCGTCCCACTCGAGCATGAGATCCGTGAGGGAGCTGGTGATCGTGCCCCCGCCTTTCGCGTTGAACGTTGCCACTCGTATGTCGCGGTCCGAGTCGGGCCAAACGAAGAAACGCGTCCATCCCGTCTGGAAGCCCATCACTGGTCCCAGCACGACGGCACCGGCCACCAGGATCGGCACGAGCAGTGGGCGATCGTGCAGAATCGCGGCCGGCACGAGTACCACCAGCGGCAGGAGCAGCACCCATCGGGGTCCGAACAAGAGCACCGTGGCAAGCCACCAGCGGTCGCCGAGCCACCACAGGGCGGCTGCCGACACCAGGGCAAGCGACAGATACGCGACGGCTCCCCAAAAGACGAGCCGGTGGGCACGTGACAGTGTAGCGGGTACGCGGAGACCAGCCGCCCAACGAAGGATGCGCCACACTCGCCAGGCATCGACTGGCGCCCCGCACGTTGAGCACCGTGCGTTGGACCAGAAGCGGCCCTTCGCGAGTCGAACACGGTGCCTGCCGCTCTTGCACCGCACGATGATGTCACGGGGATGCTGGTTCATCGTCATCATCTCGCCCCTGAGTACTGCCACGTCCTCACTGCGACGGCTGACCTAGGTACCTTGCCAGCACCGAATGATACCCCTGGCGCGCACGGGGCGGACCTCCGACAATTGGAGGCGTGCGGGCCACGCCCGCTCGACTCCCTCACCTCGATTCGGAGCCTACACGATGAAACGCTTGATCGTTCCGTTTCTCGCCGCCACGGTCTCGGGGAATGCGTTGGCCCAGGAACCATTGGTGCGCGATCACCCACGGGTGCGCGAGGCCCTCCACCTGCTCGAGACCTGGGTCGACGCACAGCGCGCCTATGAGGAAATTCCCGGCATCTCGATGGCCGTGGTCCACGATCAAGAGCTTGTGTGGAGTGGAGGCTTTGGGCTTGCCGTTCCCGCCCGCAATGCCCCGGCCACTCCGCAGACGATGTATTCCATCTGCTCTATCTCGAAGCTTTTCACCGCCATCGGTGTGATGCAGCTTCGTGACCGTGGAAAGCTGCGGCTCGACGATCCGGTCACAAGCCATCTCCCATGGTTTCAAATCGGGGATGCGTATCCTGACGCGACTCCGGCCACCATCGAGGGGATCCTGACGCACTCATCGGGCCTCCCGCGCGAATCGGACTACCCCTACTGGAGTCCACCGGACTTTCCGTTTCCGACGCGTGAACAGATTCGACAACGGGTGGGGGCCCAACAAGAGCTGTATCCGGGCGCCACGTTCTACCAGTACTCGAATCTCGGACTCGCGGCGGCGGGAGAAATCGTGGCTGCAGCGTCGGGAGAAGACTACGATGAGTACATCCGG
>JAOTWK010000189.1 GCA_029862935.1 Gemmatimonadota bacterium
CTCGCCACCGAGATCGCAGTCATCCAGTTGCTGACGCTGCTACTCGGTCACCCCGTGTACGCCGTGACAAGTCTCCTCGCCGTCATGCTCGTGTGCTCCGGTGCGGGGAGCATGTGGTCGGACCGCGTGGTGCACGCCAAGGCGTGGGTTCCGTCAGCAGTGCTCGCCGTTCTCATCACAACGGTCGGTCTGGGGCTCTTACCGGCGGTCCACGCTAGCCAGGGGGCGGGGCTGCTCACGCGGCTCGTATTGGGGGTGATCGTGCTCGTCCCGCTTGCCGTGGTCATGGGTATGCCGTTCCCGCTTGGGCTCAAGACCCTCGTGACCGATGACAGCCGGCACGTCGGTTGGGGATGGGCGGCTAACGGGTTTGCATCGGTCATCGCGGCACCCCTGGCCGCACTGTTGGCACTGGAGGCGGGGTCTTCCGTGGTCTTGGTCACGGCCGCGCTCCTCTACGGCATCGCGGCTTTCATCTCCGTCTCGACACGCGCTTCTCGCGAAGCCCGCACGATCAGGCCACCTGCGCAGTCGACTACCGCGCCACGAAGAACCTGATGTCGTCGAAAAAGCTCGTGGTCGCCGATGCCGTGTTGTCCGTATCGGTCATCAGCGCCACACCCGTAATCGTCTTTGGTGTGTCGCCAAAGAACGTCGTGTAATCGTCGATGAAGTTTCGGCGGACTCGGCTCCATCGTCCGGCCGCTGCGTCTCCACTTTCCACCACGATGATCGCCACGCGGTCGGTGTACGGGCTTGGGAAGGTCGCGCCGAGCGGCTGGTCCGCCGACCACACGTAACACACTGCCCTGGCCCCACCACTCCCAAAGTCATCGTCGAACACCACAAACACCCGTGCGGCAAAATCGTCACCGCTCTTCTTTCGTGGATCGCGACCCGCTCCCACCGTTCCCATCACCTTCCATCGCCACGAGAGGAATCCTCGTCGAGGCGCGTCGAAAACGACGCGCCGTACGAGCGCAGATGCGGCACGTCGACTGTCGAGTCGCAGTACGGGATCGACCCCATCATCGAGATCTACGCCGTGCCGGTTCGCACGGGTCGCCAACCGCTGGGCTTCCCACCTCGCATCCCAGGCACCATCGAACTCCTCCGCGAAGGCCGTGCTGTCGGGTTGCTGCGTCGAGGCCGGCCCACTCAGCGTCAGGGCGAGAACGGCCGCGAGCGAAGTCGTACTGAGCCGCATCGGAGAGGGAGACCTAGTAACGGAGAAGGCTCGACCCCCATGTGAAGCCGGACCCAAATGCCGCGAGGCATACCAGGTCACCACGCTTCACATTGCCTTCGCTCACTGCCTCACTGAGCGCAATGGGAATGCTGGCCGCGGTCGTGTTTCCGTACTTGGCGATGTTGCTGTACACCTTTTCGGGGGCGATATCCAGCCGCTTGCGGACAGCTTCCGTGATCCGCTCATTGGCTTGGTGGGGAATGACCATGTCCACATCCGAGATCGAGAGGTTCTGCGCATCGAGTGCTTCCTCGATGACCTCCGGAAACCGCGTCACCGCGTGCTTGAACACTTCGCGGCCATTCATGTGGGGGAATGTCAGGCCTTCGTCGATCATCTCCGGCGTGAGCCACGGGTCACTCGCCGATCCCGGCCGCAAGATGCAGAGCTCCTCTGCGAATCGTCCGTCCGCGTGCAGATGGTGCCCGAGAATCTGGCTCCCGTCGGAACCGTCGGTGGCTTCGAGACAGACGGCACCTCCACCATCACCGAACAAGACCGCCGTATCTCGCCCGAGCGTGTTCATTCTCAACCCCGGGGAATGGACTTCGGCACCGACCAGGAGGACGCGGTCGTACATCCCCATGCGGATGAACGCATCGGCAACCGACAATCCGTAGACGAAGCCGGTGCATTGATTGCGCACGTCCAGCGCCCCCACACCCGGAAGCTCGAGCGCCCGCTGCAGAAGCACGCCATTACCGGGGAAGTAGAGATCCGGCGAAAGGGTCGCGAACACGATGAACTGGACCTCGGTAGACTTCCAACCCGCGTTGGCGAGTGCGGCTCGCGCTGCCAAGGTGCCCACGTCGCTGCAGGTAGTGCCACGCTCAACGAAGCGTCGTTCCCGAATCCCGCTCCGCTCTTGAATCCACTGATCCGACGTGTCCATGACCTTCTCCAGATCCGCGTTCGTCACGACGCGATCCGGCACATGGTGGCCGATCCCGGCAATCCGTGTCAGCCGCATGGACATGTCTGTCCTTTCACGTTGGAGATGGCAGCAGCGCGCGTGGCTGAGCTGTCCGCCATGCGAGCAGCAGGCGTCAACTTGCGTCCATGAGCTCCAGCCGCTGGACCGTCTCTTCAGCCAACTCGACGAGACGGTCGAAACCCGGAGTAGCCTGCGTGACTGATCCATCCTGAATGCCGTAGACGACACTCTGGCACACCTGCGCGGCGCGTCTCAGACGGAACCGTCGCACGAACTCCTGATAGTCCGATATGTCTGTAGCGGCGACGAGCGCGTGCACGGTCGTACGGACGTCGTCCAGCGTCGCCTTGAAATCTTCCAGGGCGTCGGGCGGTGGTGCTCCTCGGCGGAGTTTGCCTTCGATCGCGTCCAGTGCCTCACGCAGCTCTCGAGTGATGCGGGACAGATCGCTCATTGCTGTGCACTCCGCCCAACCTCGGACAATTCGCGAAGGGTGACACGAAACAACTCGAGGCCCGGTGCATTCTTCGACAGCGTCTCGGCATAGATCTCCGACAGCACATCTTCACAGCTCTCGATTGCGCGTCGCACCCGCATCCGGCTGAGCAAGCTCTGGAAGTCGCCTGCCGCCGTGGCCTTCAAGAACTCCCATACTCCGCCACGGAGGCTGTTCACCGCGAGGCTCAGGTCACGCACGCCCTCTTTCGACGCCTCATCCGTCGATAGACCGGCGTCGGCCGCGTCGAGCGCACGCCGCAACTCCTCGATGCCCGCCTTGAGATCCTCAGCACTCATACGCCCACCCGTCGGATGCACTCATGTCGGCGAGATGTCGATACGCACCGGACTCAGGTGCCTCCCGCGCGCGTCCTCGCCCGAAGCTGCGTGAGGAGTTCACCCACGAGGCGCATCTCCTCCCCATATCGCGCCCAATCACCGACGCGCTGCGCGGCCAACGCTGCTTCATAGCGCTCGGACGCCTCCTGCGCTAACCCAGCAAGACCGCGCTCGGGAGGTGCGGCCGCAGGAGCATCTGCCGTCGTTCGCACGGGGCCTCCCGCCACATCCCCACCAAACAACCGCTGCAGGCCCCTCTCTAACGTCTCCTCCATGGCGACCTGATTCTCGTACGCCACGATCACCCGCTTGAGCTCCGGGATACGCCCCCCCTCAGCCCGAAGGTACAGCGCTTGTACGAATATCAGCGACTCCTCGATGGGGATCACGAGCAAGTTCCCCCGAATCACCTGAGAGCCACGTTGATCCCACAGGGAGATCTGCTGCGAGATCTCCGTGTCCTGGTTGATGCGGTTCACCACCTGCGTCGGGCCGAACACCAAGCGCTGTCGCGGAAAGCGGTAGACGACCAGCTCGCCGTAGCGATCACCGTCATTGCGCGCCACCATCCACGCCGACAAGTTGTCCTTCTGGCGTGGTGTGAACGGTGTCATCAGAATGAACTCGTTGCGCTCTTCGCCGGGCAGCTTCATCACGATGTGCCGCAAAAAGGGATCGCGCGTGGCGTCACCGCGAGGCGACGCGGGGATCTGCCACTCGTCCTCGCGATGGTAGAAGATCTCCGGCTCGTTCATGTGATAGGTCGCGTACAGCACGGTCTGAGCGCGGAAGAGATCCTCCGGATACCGAATGTGTGCGCGAAGATCGGCTGGCATGTCGGCAATCGGCTGGAAGATCCCTTCGAAGATGCCCGCATATGTCCGCATCAGTGGATCCGACGGGTCGACGATGTACGCATCGACCGTCCCATCGTAGGCGTCGATCACGACCTTCACGCTGTTGCGCAAGTAGTTCGTGCCGTCTGAAAGAGGCTGCGCGTACGGATAGCGATCGCTCGCCGTGTAGGCGTCCAGAATCCACTTGAGACGACCGTCTTCAGTGATGACGACATACGGATCGGAGTCCCAAAACAGAAACGGCAACGCCTTCTGCGCCCGTTCGCGCACGCGACGATGATAGAGCACTCGGCTCTCATTGGTGATGTCATCGGACAGGAGGATCTTGAGCGCTCCAAAGTAGACACTGAGGATGCTGCGGCGGAGCAACCCGGAGACCACAACGCCGCCCTCGCCCTCGTACGTCGCGAAGACATTCCCCTCACTGGAGGGATAGTCAAACTCGCGCTGTCTGGTATTGACGAAGACCCAATCGTTGGACAGTTCGCCGAAGTAGATCTGCGGCCGAGTGACAGAGATGGAGACACTTGACACCGGCGGGAGATCCCGGATGAACAGTACGGGGAGCCCTTCCTGCGTTACCTGATTCACAGGTCCAAGGGTCAGTCCCATGCCGTGAGTGAACGTCAAACGTTCATTGATAAACGTTCTGGTCGGCAGCGAGGCCGAGTTGAGCTCACGCAGTGACAAAAGAACCTGTCGATAGCGCCCGTCAATCATGTAGCGATCGTCGTCGACCGACACGAAGTCGTAATACGTGCGGATCTCCTGCAACTGCCCGAACGTCTGGAGCAATGGGTCTCGATCCCACAGCCTGACGTTTTCGATAGTCGCCGTGTTCGCCTGCACATCTGCCAAGCTGAGTCGGGATTCACCGCTCAAATCGCGAACAGTGACCTCATCGAGGTCCCACGCCTGACGGGTCGCTTCAATGTGATGCTGCAATTGCGGGGTCTCTTTGACCAGTTCGTTCGGAATGACCACGAGCCGCTGGACTGCGCTGGTCGCCACCGAACTCAGCATCAGCACGCCGAAATACGCCCCAGCTGCAATCACAGTGTTCCGCGCCAGATGCTGCCGCAATGCACCCCACACCACGAACCCGGCTCCGATGAGCGCAATCCCCGCCGCGATGCGCAACGCCGGCAGCTGCACAGCGAGATCGGTGTAGCTGGCTCCGACCATGGGTCCGGTAGCCGAGTATAGCAGGGACGGAATAGCCACGAAGTACATGCGGAGGCCCGTGAGGGCCAGCAGGAGTGCAATCAGGACCCCAAGATGCATCTGTGCGGCCGGCTCAATTGTCACGTGGCGACGTACCACCATGAAATCGCGCCGCATCACATATAAGGGAACCACGATGAGGAGCGCGAGAAAGACAACGCCAATGAGAAAACTCAGAACGGCTGAGAGGACAGGAAGCGTGAACACGTAGAACCCAACATCACGCCCGAACACGGGGTCCACCGTTCCGAACTTGGAGCGATTGAGGAACCGCAGAATCGGAAGCCAGCCACTCGAAGCGGCCCCACCGAGAATGAACGCGAACACGAGCGCCGCAGGCCACGCCAGATAGCGCAACAACCGGGTCGGGTCGAGGTTCGGGACCCGCGCACGCAACTGCAGCACCAGCGGATCCGGCACAATGCCGCGCAGCGCATACCGCAGGTTGGCGTAGAAGAACACAAACGCCAGCAACCCCACCACGGCCCCGACACCCAGCTGCCACAGCAACTGCTTCAGGAACACGACTTCGAATCCGATCGCGCTGAACCAGTACCAATCCGCGGCCACTCCGGCGAGCGCAGGGAGTCCGGCGATGACCGTGACAAACAGCACGAATACGATCAAGAGAACGATGATTCTTCGCATTAGAAACCAAACCCCGCAGCCACGTATATGCCGATCCGCTCTTCACTCTTCACCACGGCGAGACTCACCGTGTTCGCAGACCGAAGGTACGCGAGCCAGATACCTCCCCCCGCAGCCCAGTGCCACGTGTCGGAGGACTCCCCGTCGAGAAAGACCCGCCCCACATCTCCCAACCCGAAAATGCCGAATTGTGCCGGTAATGCCAAGAAGATGTCTGCCAGCTTCAACCGCAGCTGCGCGTTGCCGTAGGCAGCCGCGTCACCCGCAAAACGATTCTGCCGCGCCAACCGCACGGTCCCCGCATCTCCAATGAAGGCCGCCTCTTGGAACGGAAAGGGCCCCCACACCTTCTTGCCGCCGACCCGTAGCGCCAGGGTCGGTTGCAGGGGAATCGGAGCGGAGAGGTACCCCGCCGCATGACCGTGCACTTCCCCGAAGAGACTATCGACATCCCACGCCGGTGGGAACATCCGCCCGCCGACCAGGATATGGACGCCACGGGTCGCCGCCGCCGGTACATCGCGGGTGTCGAGCTCTACCCGACCCTGCACTCCCACCAACCCAAAACCGCCCTCGCCGTAGAGATCCACGGTCGAGAGGATCCTCTCATCCTGTTCCCGGGTCTTGCGGTACTTCACCGACGGACCGAACCCGAACTCACCGTGCGGTCCCAACGGCAACACGAGTGACGGCTCGAACGATACCATCTCCTCGCGCACCCGGTAGAACTCCTTGAGCTCGGTGAGTTCCGTATCGTTCCCCTGACCATGGTAGTCCAGGATCTCGATACCGGAGAGCTTAAGATCGAATTCGCCACGGACGCGCGAGTTGCGACGGTACACCTCAGCAAAGAAATCGACGCGACCGGTGAGCGCTGCCGTCGCTACGCCACCACGGACGAACATGCGAGACGCATAAGGAAGCTTGCGGAAGCCGAAGTGGGTGATCGTCGCACCACCGCCCAGGAATACACCGATTTCCGGGGCGTACCCGGCCCACACCACCGGCCGCGAGGAAGCGCCCCAGTCTCTGGGCGGCAGTTGCTCCGGTCGACTCTTGGGAGGGAGGTGGAACGGTCGCCGGTCGATCGAGACCGGCCCCAGCCATCGGTCACCGCCCGTGGCATACAGG
>JAOTWK010000190.1 GCA_029862935.1 Gemmatimonadota bacterium
GACGCCGATCAGTTCGTGATGAGTCGGATCGCCGTGTGGGGTCCGATCATTCCAATCGGACTGGCGTGCGCCACGTTGTCGTCGGCCATCGGGTCGATCTTGGTTGCACCACGGACGCTTCAAGCGATCGCGGCGGACGGCACGGCACCGGTCGGACGAGCGAACCGCTTCTTGGCCAGGGGACGCGGTGAGGCCAACGAGCCGTACAACGCGACGCTCGTCACGTCGGTGATCGCCGTGGTGATGGTGGCAGCTGGTGACGTCGACATCGTGGCACGCATCATCTCGATGTTCTTCATGGTGACCTACGGCGCGCTCTGCTCCATCAGTTTTCTCGAGCACTTTGCCGCGCGCCCGAGTTACCGGCCACGGTTCCGCTCTCGATGGTATTTGAGCCTGTTGGGCGCGCTCATGTGCCTGTTCCTCATGTTCCAGATGGAGCCGCTGTTCGCGTTGCTGTCGATTCTGCTCATGGTTGCACTGTATCGCTTGCTTCGGGCGGGGAAGGGCGAGGACGACCTGGCAGCCATCTTCAAGGGCGTGATGACGCAGGTGTCGCGCTACTTCCAGGCTCGCCTGCAAGAGACTGGACTCCGTCAGCGAAGTGAGGAATGGCGACCCAGCATCATCATGGTGAACGGCCGCACATTCGACCGCACGGCGCCACAGCAGCTCATGGCGTGGCTGTGCTATCGGTACGGCATCGGTACATACATCCACTATCTCAGGGGAATCCTGGATCCGGAGACGTTCAAAGAGAGCCGTCGAACGCAAGTCCGGCTGCTCAAGGTGTTTCGCGCCCGCGGCAGCGCCATCTACGTCGACACCATGGTCTCACCGTCCATGCGGTCTGCACTCGGTCAGGCACTCCAATTCCCGGGTGTCTCGGGAGTTGAAAACAATTGCATTCTCTCCGAATTCAAGGCGGATGATCCACCGGAAGTGCTAGACGAGGTCGTGGAGGCCCACCGCATGTCGAGCGCCGCACGCGTGAGCAATCTGGTGTTTCGGCATGGTGAGCACTTCTTCGGTGAGCGAGAGAACATCCATGTGTGGCTCACGTGGCACGACTACCGCAACGCCAACCTCATGATTCTGCTCTCCTACATCCTCCTTGGTCACCCCGACTGGAGGCGTGGAAGTATTCGCATCTTTGCCGCGTTCCCGCGCGGCGAGGTCCAAGAGCGGCGCGAGCGCCTGAACGAAATGATCACGACTGGCCGACTGCCGATCAGTCGTAAGAATCTCCAGGTCATCGGCACCGATGAGAAATCGGATTTTGCTGAGTTGGTGTTGCAGCGGTCTGCATCCGCCGACCTGGTCATTTTGGGCTTCACCGGCGAGCGGTTGCGGAGCAAGGGAACCGACTTGTTGCAGCGACATCCCGCGCTGCACGACGTGCTGTTTGTGTGTGCGGAGGAGCGGGTGGTGATCGAGTAAGGGTGCGTATTTGGCGGGCGCTACATCACGTCGCTCCAACCGGGCCACGACGGTAGCTTAATGACATGAGCGGGGAGGGAATCCCGGGCAAGTTGATGGAGGCCCTGGCCGCGCGGTACGAGCTGGACCGCACGGTCGGACGTGGCGGTATGGCCACGGTCTACAGGGCGCGTGACGTGAAGCACGCGCGCGTCGTCGCGGTGAAAGTGCTGCGACCCGATCTCGCGGCGGCACTTGGTACCGAGCGTTTCCTCAACGAGATCCAGATTGCCGCCCGCCTCCATCACCCACACATCGTTCCGCTGTTCGACTCCGGCGAAGCCGGAGGGTTCCTCTACTATGCGATGCCACTCATCGATGGAGAGTCGCTCCGCGGTCTGATGAATCGCGAACGGCATCTGGGGCTCGCGCCCGTGCTCAGCATCGCGCGAGAAGTCGCCGACGCGCTGAGTTATGCGCATCGCATGGGCGTGCTGCACCGGGACATCAAGCCAGAGAACGTGTTGCTGTCCGATGGCCATGCGTTCGTCACCGACTTCGGCATTGCCAAAGCCGTCACGTCGGCCGGTGGCGCCAATCTCACGCGTTCGGGATTTCCCATCGGGACCGTGGGCTACATGAGCCCGGAGCAGGCAGCGGGCGTGCGTCAGTTGGACGCTCGCACCGATGTGTATGGGCTGGCTTGCGTCGTGTACGAGATGCTCGTCGGTGAGACGCCGGGCCTCTGGCTCACCACCGAGGCCGTGAGTGTGGGACGGTTCGTGGATGCGGAGCCCGACCACCGCGCGCGGTTGGATGCGCTGCCGGGAAGGCTCGAGCAGGTATTGGCACGGGCCTTGGCACTCAGACCAACCGACCGATTCCCCACGCCCACGGGATTCGCGGACGCCCTGGTGTCGGCATCGGAACGGAGTCGTCGCGTGAGCGACGAGGAGATGCGGACGATCCTTGCCAAGGCCACGGAGCTCGATGCCAGCGCGGTCACTGAACCTGGAGCGCTGTCCATCGGGGGCGTCGAGCAGATCGCCGCGCAGGTGGGAATACCCGCTGAACGCGTGCGAGAAGCGATTGCCGAGCTCTCGCCCACCGTTCCAGCTGAGGTGGAGCCCGTGCCGCCGCCAGTGCCCGCGTTGCCACAGGTAGGGGTCCCTGCACCGATCCGCTACGAGCGAACGATCGACGGCGAGATCCCGGAGGACAGGTTCGACGCGCTGCTCCGAGAGATCCGTACCACGATCGGACTGCCGGGCCAAGTCGTTGTGGCCCGAGGCGCACTCACCTGGACGGCAGTGACGGCCGGACCGTACGGAGGACGTGTGCAGGTGCACGTCGCCCCTGCATACGGCCATACCGAGGTACGTGTCGAGGAAGTAATCCAGTCCGTGCCCGGCCGCATCGTGGGTGGCGCCATCGGGTTGGTGGGCGGCGGCCTGCTGGGCATTGCGTTCGGTCTTGGACTTGGTGTACCGGAACTCTTCGGTATGTTCGGCGCTGCTGGAGGAGCCTATCTGTTGGCCCGCTCGGTGCTCATGAACACGATCATGCTGCGGGAGCGAAAGCTCGAAGCGCTCGCGGACCGCCTCGTGCTGATTGGTGCGGCTGAGGTCGCCAGCGCAAGTCGCTAGCCCACGCCGGGTCGCTCGACCTAGCGTCCGCGACGCGAGCATGCCATCGTTGTCGCGCACCGTGTATCTCCCGTGAAACGCTCAGCGCTTTCTCGTCTGCTCGACTCCGTCGGCTTGCGCACCAGGCAACAACGCGCCTGGGCACTGTACGATTGGGCGAACTCCGCGATGATCGTGGTCGTGGTCACCGCCGTGTATCCGATCTTCTTTTCGTCCTATGCTGCAGCTGGTCTCGAGCCTGAGGCAGCGACACTGCGTCACAGCGTCGCTACGACGGTGGCGCTTGCGGTGATCGCGGTGCTCGCCCCCCTCCTAGGCGCCATCGCCGACCACGCCGCGATCAAGAAGCGGCTCTTGGGCACGTTCCTCGGGCTGGGCGCCACCGCCATTGCGTTGATGTTCTTCATCGGCCAGGGCAACTGGTTCTTGGCCGCAGTGCTGTTCGTGCTGGCCAACATCGGTGCCAACGGGAGCTTCGTGTTTTACGATTCCCTGCTCCCGCACGTTGCCAAGCGAGAAGAAATCGATCGCGTCTCGACGGCTGGCTATGCGTTGGGGTACATCGGTGGCGGGCTGCTCCTGGGCGTGAGCCTGGTCATGATCCAAAACCCATCATGGCTGGGGCTCCCCAGTGGTGAGCAGGCTTCGCCGGCCCAGGCATCGCTGCCGGCGCGAATCTCGTTTGTCCTCACTGCCATCTGGTGGCTGGGGTTTTCGATTCCGCTGTTTCGCAGAGTGTCCGAGCCACCGGCCAAACTCCTGAGCGAGGAGGAGCGGCGCTTGGGGGCGGTTCGAGCAGGCGTCGCACGGTTACGGCAGACCGTGGGCGAGCTTCGCAAGTTCCGCCACGCGCTGCTCATGCTCGTGGCATTTCTCATCTACAACGATGGTATCGGGACGATCATTCGCATGGCCACGATCTACGGGCAAGAGCTCGGGATCGATCGGGGTCTGCTGATTGGTGCGGTGGTGATGGTACAGTTCGTGGGGATTCCGTGCGCGTTGCTGTTCGGCGCGTTGGCCGGGCGCATTGGCGCGAAACAGGCGGTGTTGCTGGGACTGGCTGTCTACGTTGGGATTTCCATTCTTGGCTATCAGATGCGGACGGGAACGCACTTCCTCATACTCGCCGGACTCGTTGGCATGGTACAGGGCGGCACGCAGGCCCTGAGCCGCTCACTGTTCGGGAGCATGATCCCACGGCATTCGTCCGGAGAGTTTTTCGGTCTCTTTGCGGTGTTCGAGAAGTTCGCCGGTCTCTTCGGCCCCGCCATCTTCAGCCTGATGATCGTTCTCACGGGGTCGAGCCGGGGTGCCGTGCTGTCGGTGATTTCGTTCTTCGTGATCGGGGCGGTGTTGCTGTTCATGGTGGATGTGGAGGAGGGGCGTCGTGTTGCGCGCGAGGCCGAGCAGGTAGGTGGGGGGGATGCCCTCTGATCACCGCCCAGCGTTCATGATCACCCACCAGAGGGACGTGAGCCCTGCGAAGACGAGGATGAGCGTGCCAGCGATGACCGCAGCGAAGCCGATCGCCAGTGCGATGGGATTCGCAAGCCGCACCATGCCGGCGTACTGTAGCAGCATCCCCTTGCTGTCCAGAATCAGCGCCCACAGCGCGTAGGCGCTCCGGCCCAGCCCCAACGTCCGTCGCTTGCGCGACAGACCTGATCGACCTGCGAGGTCGGTCCCGACTCGGGCGAGGAGGTCGCGTCCGTCCTGTGTCTTCCCGCGCAGTTCACTTGGGAGGTTTGCCAGCTGGCCCAGCCCGATGACAAACGCCCAGAGAATGGCGGGCGGCGTGAGCAGGAACACCAGAAACGCGATCGCGAGCACGACCGACCACCAGCGTGCAAACTCCAATGGCCACAACGTCCAGCCCCACAGCCAGAGAGCGCCAACGGTGACGGCAATGGCAAACACGCGGACCGACCGGAGGGCCGTGCGAGCCGTCGACGCGATGGCCGAGCACACCGCTTTCGCATATCCAGGAGAGGACGGACTCGGAGATCGTGGCGGCTGAGGGTCGGGTGTGGACATCGCGCTACCGGGCGGTTGAACTGCATCGTATTCTACGTGTTGGGCAGTCGCGTGTGAATTCCCGGCGCGATTCCCGCAAATCATGAGATGAGGGGAGAGTGACGAGTGCGATCGATCGGATGGGTAATGAAACGGCTGTTGCTGCTCTGCGGCGGTGCGGTGGTGATCGGAGTGGGAACGGCATCAGCGCAGGTCGATGTGGATGCCGTGAAGGCAGGGCGCTTCGACTACGGGAAGATGTGGACATTCGAGTACGCTCCCAAGGCGTACTTCACCGAGACGTACGGGTTCACAGCCGACGACGCGTGGTTCGAGCGCGCACGGCTCGCGGCGCTGCGGATTCCCGGATGCTCGGCGTCGTTCGTATCGGCCTACGGACTCATGGCCACCAATCACCACTGCGTGCGGAGTCGTGTCGCAGCGTTGAGCGGACCTGGTGAGACCCTCTTGGACAGTGGATTCTATGCCACGTCGCTGGACGAGGAGCGTCGGATCCCCGGCTATTATGCGGATCAACTGGTCGCAGTCGAGGACGTGAGCGACGAGGTGTTCGCGGCCATGGATATGGCCGCCACGGATACGGAGCGGGACGCGGCGCGCGCCGGGGCCATTGCTGGCATCCAAGAACGGCTGCGGATGCGTCATGCCGAGTTGGGCGGTCGGATCCGCATCCAAGTGATTCCGCTGTACAACGGTGGTCGCTACTCGGCCTACGTATTTCGTCGGTTCACCGACGTTCGGCTCGTGTTCGCGGCCGAGTTGCAGATGGGGTTCTTTGGTGGGGACCCAGACAACTTCACGTATCCGCGCTACGATCTCGACTTCGCCTTCATTCGAGTCTACGACGAGAATGGTGAGCCGTACCGGCCCACGCACTACTTCGGGTGGAGTCAACAGGGTGTCGAGGAAGGTAGCGTCGTGTTCGTGATCGGGAATCCCGGTCCGACGCGGCGCCTCAACACGATCGCACAGCTCGAATTCCAACGGGATGTGTCCGTTCCGGCGCGAGTGGCGTTCTTATCGAGCCGACTCGCGGCTCTGCGCGAGTTCTACGCAAGCGATCCTGCGCTCGGTGAGCAGCTCAACATCAGGAATCGGGCCTTCTCGCTGTCCAACTCTCTCAAGGCCTATTCGGGTCGCTTGGCTGCGCTGCGCGACCCCGTCATCATGGCGCGGAAAGCCGATGCCGAACGGGAACTGCGCGAGGCGATCGCAACGCAGCCAGACCTGCAAGCGCGCTTTGGCAGGGTGCTGGATCGAATCGCGTCGCTCCAGTCCGAAAAGGCGCAATTGGCGACCGCTTGGGCGGCATTCGATATTCTGGGGAGTCCCACCTTTTCCTCGGCCGCCATTCGGCGTGCGATGACAGCATACGAGTACCGGCAGGCGTTGGAATCGGGAGCACCCAGCGACACGATTGCCGCCATGCGAAACCAACTCCTGCAGATCGACGATCTTCCCCCGTGGTTGGAGCACCGTCTTCTCAGCGAACGGCTCGCCGACTTCGCGCGTGCGTACGGGCCGTCCAGCACGATTGGACGACGTGCCGTCGGCAATGGTCCCGCGGATCAGGCAGCGCGACGTCTCCTGGCGACCTCAGTGCTCGGCAGCGCGGCGCGCACAGCAGAGGCTGTGCAAGGTGCCATGCTGCCGGCGGACGATCCGGCCATCGCGCTGGCCGCGGCGTTCATGCCACGCTACTTGGAGTTTGAAAGGACTCTGGACCAGCTCGAGAGCACT
>JAOTWK010000010.1 GCA_029862935.1 Gemmatimonadota bacterium
TGAAGCCGCGTTTCGGGTTGATGGTCGGCGGTTTCCGAAAGGGACGTACGTGGTTCCCTTGCGGCAGCCCTACGCCTCCTTCGCGCACACGTTACTGTCCAATCAGGTGTATCCCAATCTTCGACAGTATCCGGGCGGCCCGCCCCTCGCACCGTACGACGTGACGGCCCACACGCTACCGTTACTCATGGGTATCGAGGCTATCGCCGTGGACGAGCCCCTGAGTGCTGGGCTCTCTGCGCCCATCGCCGTGCCCGAGCTGAAATACACCACCCCGTCGGACCTCTCAGGTGATCGAGCACCCCGCATGGCGGTGTACAAGTCGTGGCGCGAGCCCATGCCGGAGGGATGGACACGCTGGCTCCTCGATCGACACGCGGTTCCCTACGACACACTGCATGATGCCGACGTCCGGGCGGGCAGCCTGGAGCGCTATGATGTGTTCTTGATCGAAGATCAATCGGCCGAAGACGTCGTCGCCGGCTGGTCGAGCGAGGCCATGCCGGCACCGTACGCGGGCGGGCTCGGCAGGAACGGCGTCGACGCCGTTCGGGCTTTCGTCGAGCGAGGCGGCCGAGTGATCGCGATTGGTCAGGCCACCGACTTCGCCATTGAGGCGCTGGATCTGGATGTGCGGAACAGGGTGGAGGGGTTGGAGTCGCAGGATTTCTACATCCCGGGCTCGATCCTACGGCTCAGGTTGGAGCGCGACGGTGCGTTGACGCGTGACCTTCCCGAGCACACGAGTGCGTGGTACTGGCGGAGCAGCAGGGCGTTCGACGTTTCTGACCCGCGGGCTCGGGTGATTGCCCGGTACGGTGATGGAGACCCCGTTCTGTCCGGATGGGCTCTTGGGCACGAACACGTCGCGGGCAAAGCGGCACTTGTCGAGGTCACGGTCGGTGACGGGTCCGTGGTGCTGTTCGGCTTCCCGCCGAACTACAGAGGACAGACGATTGCTACGTGGCCGTTGCTCTTCAACGCGATGCGCTATCGGCGCGGGTCATAGAGTTTACAGAGGGATCCTTGATCATGTCCGGTCCACATATTGCGCCAGCGCTTTTCACTTTTCTGCGGCAGCTCAAGCGAAACAACAATCGTGCGTGGTTTCAGGAGCACAAGAAGCGTTACGAATCCGACGTGCGAGATCCGCTGCTCCGCTTCATCGCCGAGTTCCGCCCCCATTTGCACAAGATCAGCTTGCACTATGTGGCCGACGCGCGGCCTATGGGCGGCTCGCTGTTTCGGATCTACCGCGACACACGCTTCTCACGGGACAAGAGCCCCTACAAAACCGTCGCGGCGGTGCAATTTCGGCACGAGAAGGGCAAGGACGTGCACGCGCCGGGATTCTATCTTCACCTGGAGCCGGGCAACGTGTTTGCGGGAGTCGGGCTCTGGCATCCGAGCGGTGATCCGCTGCGCATGGTTCGCGATGCGATTGCAGAGCACCCCGACCGGTGGAACAAGGTGCTGCGCAAGCGAACCTTCCGAGACCGTTATGAGCTGGCCGGGGAGCTCCTCAAGCGACCGCCGCGGGGATACGATCCCAAGCACCCCATGATCGAAGATCTCAAGCGGAAGGACTTCATTGCGGTGACGCAGTTTGACGAGAAGCAGGCGTGCTCTTCAGCCTTCCTCAAGGAGTATGTTGCTGCGACCCGAGCGGCGACGCCGTTCATGGAGTTTCTCACGCGGGCCGTTGGATTGCCTTGGTGAGGAAAGCGGACGTTAGCGTCGGATGTTCATCGCACTCGGGAACCTCTCTTCTGGGAGAGCCATGATGAGATATGCCAGTCTTCTGGGCCTGCTGCTCGGCATGATGCTGGGCACGGCTTGCGTCGACACCGTGTTTCGCAGCGAGGTCGACGCCTTTCTCTCCGGATACGAAGCGGAGATGCAGCAGCTCTACTATGACTGGAGTCGGGCCGATTGGGCGAGCAACACGCGGATCGTGGAGGGGGACACCACCAATGCCGCCCGCACGCGGGTCACACGCGAGGCATATCTCCGCTTTGCTGGGAGCGTGGAGAACGTCGATACGATCCGCTCGTATCTCTCCCGTCGCGGGAAGTTGACCGATCTCCAGGTTCGCCAACTCGACAAGATGCTTGCCCTCGCTGCCGAGGGGCCGATGGCAGTTCGTGAAATCGTGGAGCGGAGGGTTGCGGCAGAGACTGAGCAGGTCGAGCGGCTCTATGGCTTCGAGTTCAGAGTCGGGCGCCGGCCGGTCACCCCGAACGTGATGGACGATCTCCTGAGAACCAGCAACGTGCTCGCTGAGCGGCGGGCGGTGTGGGAGGCGTCCAAGGACGTGGGGCGTGTGCTCAAGCCCACATTCTTTGAGCTCCGCGACTTGCGGAACCAAACGGTTCAGGCATTGGGATACCCGGACTTCTTTGCCTATCAGGTGTCAGACTACGGCCTGAGCGCTGAGGAGATGCTGCGTCTATGCGATGAGCTGGTGCGGCAGCTCCGGCCGCTGTATCGGGAACTGCATACATGGGCGCGCTACGAGCTGGCGGCCAAGTACGGTGCGGAAGTACCAGAGCTACTGCCGGCCCACTGGCTGCCGAACCGGTGGGGACAGGATTGGAGTGCGTTAATCGAGGTGCAGGGCATCAATGTGGATTCTTCCATCGGGGCGCACACACCCGAGTGGGTGATGGAGCAGGGCGAGGCATTCTACGTGAGTCTGGGCTTCGATGAGCTGCCGCAGTCCTTTTGGGAGCGCTCCTCGCTGTACCCACTACCCGCAGGCGCCGTCTACAAGAAGAACACGCACGCGTCCGCTTGGCATCTCGATTTGGACACGGATGTTCGGTCACTCATGAGCGTGGAGCCGGATCCCTATTGGTACGAGACGGTCCATCACGAGTTGGGGCACGTCTACTACTTCATGAGCTACAGCACCCCGACCGTGCCGCTCGTGCTCCGTGAGGGGGCGAACCGCGCATACCACGAAGCCCTCGGGAGCATGATCGGACTCGCGGCTTCGCAGCGCCAGTTTCTCGTGAACCGCGGACTCGCGGACGCCGGTGCCCAAGTAGACGAGACTGCCAAGCTGCTCAAAGAAGCCCTGAATCACGTCGTGTTCATTCCGTGGTCAGCAGGCGTGATGACGCGGTTCGAGCAGGCGCTCTACGCCACCCCGCTTTCAGTCGATGTCTTGAACACGAGATGGTGGGATCTGGTCCGCCGCTACCAGGGCATCGAGCCGCCGAGCCCACGCGGCGAAGACCATGCAGACGCGCTCAGCAAGACGCACATCACCGATGATGCGGGGCAGTACTACGACTACGCACTCGCCGAGGCGTTGTTGTTTCAATTGCACCAGCACATCGCGACGGAGATCTTGGAGCAATCGCCGTACGACACGGATTACTACGGCAGTGCGAACGTGGGCCAGTTCTTACGAGATCTCATGGCCCCTGGCGCCAGTCGACCGTGGCAAGAGGTGTTACAGGAAACCACGGGCCGAGAGCTCGATGCGCAGGCGATGGTCGAGTACTTCCAGCCGCTCCACGAGTGGTTGGTGGAACAGAACGAAGGCCGCACCCACACGCTGCCGGCGCTCTGATTTGTGGCAGTCGCCCCCAATGCCCTCTATGACAGAGGTGGGTGCGGGGCCGCGAGGTGCGCCCAGGCGGTTGTGCCGGGTCCCGCGGACAGCCACAGCAGTGCCGTCATGATGAACGCACTGCTGAGGCACCACAAGCAGGTCGCTCCGATCACGAATGGCTCGAGAAACGTGAGGTAGATCGAGAACAAGGTCCCCGAAAACGTCATCGCGAGGAGCGCGAGTTTGGCCCACTGAGCCGCACGACTCGAGTTGCGGCGAGCGATCGCCCAGGCTGTGATGATCGTCGCATAGCCGACTAGACCCGCGAGTCCAACCGGAATCCCCCCGAAGAGCGTCGCGTACGGACTTTGCTGCACCGCGTTGCAGTCGCCCACTGGGCCGCAGACGGCAGGGGTCCCGCTCGCTTCCACGAACGTAAGGTAGGTAGCGACGCCGAGGCCTGCGGCTGCCCAGGCCGGGACCGCTCCACTCAATCGGGTGGCCGTCCAGTGCGGCGAGCGGCTGGCAACCAAAATGACGCTCACGATCATCGCAACCAGCACGAACACTGATAGGCTGTTCCCGACCGGATCGCGGCGAAATCTGTCGAGCATCGTCTCCCGTTCGACCGGGATTTCCTGGAGGGTCCTTGCTGTGGCGCTCGGTCGATGAGGCGGAGCCGTGGCGATGGCAACCGCTGTCGAATCCGAGACGGATGGTGGCACGGGCGGTCGGGTGGTCGCGCGGTCAGGCGGGAGTGATGTGTCGGTGGTGGCCACGTCCGGTTGCGGATTCGGTTCGGGCTCAGGCGCCGAATCCGATGCTATCACAGCTCCCTCAACCGGGATCCGGGCGATTTCCGTTTCGAGGCCTTCGATGCTCGGCCAATCGAGCCCACGCTCCGCGAGTGCCTCGCGAATGATGACGGGAAACTGCTGAGGAATCTCGAGTGACCCCACGAGGACCGTTTCGCCCACGATGAGGCGTGGCACGCCGCTGCGATCGCGCGGGATCCCAAAGCTGGTGGTTGTTCGCTCGTAGTACGGTCCGCCCGCCTGCTTGGACGCGTCGATGAGGAGCACCTCGAGGGTGCCATTGGTCACCAGGTAGAAGGCAGCATCTTCGCGAGGCACCGTCGGGTCTATCCAGACACGAGCCTGCCCGCCGAAACGCTCGAACATCGGCGGGAGATCGTCATTGATCACCTTGTGGCAGTGGGAGCATGTGGGTGCGAAGAAGAGCACTGCGCGCACGACGGGCTGGTCCTGCGCGCTGAACGGCGCAGCGATCGGCACTATGCCCACCAGAATCCAGAGGACTCCCCACAACCCAATGCTCTGCATGGCGCTCCATCTCCTCTGCCGTGCCGCTCGGAACTTACTTCGGGCTCCTGGCGGCTACCAACAACCGGGGCTACCGAGCAGTGCCGTGCCAGTTCCAGCTGACCCCTCCCGCTCGGGCGTCCGGCGCCTATCTTCCACACGCCAAGAGCTGGCACGAATTCCAAGTGGTAGGAGTCGATGGGGTATCCGAAGAAACATCGTGGCAGAAGAAAGATCGGCAGCAAGCGTCGCCGCATGCGCCGCAAGCGTCGCAAGGGCCAGCGGCTGCGCAAGAAGTAGCCTCCCCAAACGCAACGTCTTTCTCCATACGTCACTGACCGGGCCGTCACCGGCCGCGGGTATCTCTCGCGGCCGGTGACGGCTCGTGTATTCGATGGGCTTTTCGTCTACTTGTGGACCCTAGGTACGGGCGATATGTATAGGCGAAGTTGCCAGGAAGCGCCGGCCTGCAGACCCGTCACGGAAGAGGTTCCTCGTGGTCGATCCCCAAGTCGAATCGCATTTGCCGCTCACACCACTTTCCAGCCACGTGCTGCTCTCACTCGTTGATGAAGAGCGCCATGGGTACGGCATCATGAAGGAGATCGAGCACATGACGGGCACCAAGGGATCGACGGCAACCGGTCCCGTGTATCTCGCTGCGCAACGGCTGCTCGAGACCGGCTTGATTGAGGAATCGGATAAGCGACCGGACCCCGAGTTCGACGACCAGCGTCGCAAGTACTATCGGCTCACCGATCTCGGTCGCCGAGTTGCGACCGCCGAGGTCCAGCGCATGGCGCGACTCGTGGGAATCGCATTTGACAAGCGACTGCTGGGTGGAACGATCACGCTTCCTGACTCTCCGTAGCAGCACCGTACTCACCGGGCGTACCACCGCCATTCACCTCCGTGGGGTTTGCATGCGTAGGACGTTCTTCGGAAAGACGACTGAAACGACCAACAGCTAATGGCTGATGGCTGAAAGCTCCTACCCCGTGTTCCTCATTCCCGCCGCAATCCCGTTCACGGTGACCAGCAGCGCTTGGAGCAGTGCGTCGTCTCGCGGTGCGTGTCGCAATCGGCAAAGGATTTCGGTTTGCACCAGGTTGATGGGGTCGACGTAGGGATTGCGTACATCGATTGAGCGACGCAATACGGGGTTGTCTTCGAGAAGCCCAGCGTGACCGGTCACCGCGAGCACAGCCTCCTGGGCGCGACGCAGTCGGTGGCGCAGGTCCTCACCCAGCGGATGGAGCTCGGCCGGAACGAGGCGCTTGTCGTACTGTGCTGCGATGTCCGGCGCGGCCTTGGCCAATACCATCTCAAAGAGGCCGATCGTCGATCGAAAGAACGGCCACCTCGCATACATCTCTTTGAGCTGATCCAATCTGCCGGGCTGGATCTCGGCGCTCAGTGCTTCGGCAACACCGAGCCAACCAGGTAGCAGCAAGCGTGTCTGCATCCAGGCGAACACCCAGGGGATGGCACGCAGCGATTCGACACCGGTGCCCGGGCGGCGTCGTGCAGGTCGACTGCCAATCTTGAGCTCACCCAGCTCGATCTCGGGCGTCGCGGATCGGAAGTACGGTATGAACTCTGGGGTCTCGTAGACGAGTTGTCGATACGCGTCACGCGACGTACCGGCAAGCTGGCGCATCCGCATGCGCCATTCCGGCTGTGGTTGATCCGTTGGCGTGAGCGTCGCCTCGAGTGTGGCCGTGGTATACACCTCGAGCGTCCGAAGCGCGATGCCGGGCAGACCGAACTTGGCCGTGATCATCTCCCCCTGCTCGGTGACGCGCAGGCGGCCGTCGATGGATCCGGGCGGCTGTGACTGGATAGCCAAGTGCATCGGACCGCCGCCTCGACCCACTGTTCCACCGCGGCCGTGGAACAACGTGATTTCGACGTCGTGCTCTCGTGCCATGGCCACGATGGCTTCCTGTGCCTCATAGAGCTCCCATGCGGCTGCAAGCCGGCTGCCGTCTTTGGCCGAATCCGAGTAGCCGAGCATCACTTCCTGTCGGCCGTCGATGTGGTGCCTGTACCAGGGAACCGCCAGGAGCTCGTTCAACGACGCGCCGGCGCCGCGCAAATCGGAGACGGTCTCGAACAGCGGTACGACTCTGAGTGGCGGAGTCACGCCTGCGGCCATTTGCAGGAGTTCGACGACCAGCACGTCTGACGGACGCTCCGCCATCGAGATCACGTACGCGCCCAGCGAGTCGCGACGAATCGTCGCTGCGGAGCGGAACGTCTCGAGCACGTCATGCACGTCGTCGCTGAACCTGCGGGTGTCTTCGAAGGCGTCGGCGATCGGCTCGCCACCTGCCTTCAGCGCGTCGCTCAGGAATTGTTGCCGTTGCTGCTCGTCCCACTCGGCGTATGCACCGAGGTTGCACGCGCGAGTCACGGCGTCGAGTGCCTCGGTGTGTCGCGTCGCCTCCTGACGGAGATCGAGACGAACGAGCGTCAGGCCAAAGCAGGTGACGCGGCGCAGGATGTCCAGTAGGCGACCGCCGGCCAGCAGTTGGCCGGCGGTTTTCTCCAAGGAGCGCGCGCAGAGGTGCAGCGGCTCAGCCAGGTCCTCCACATCCCAGTACATCCGCGATGCGACGCTCGGGTCCGGCTCGCGACCCTCGAGCAAAACTTCGATGCCGTCACGCGTCGCCAGGAGTCGATCGCATACCTCTCGCAGCAGCGCACGATACGGTTCGCGTGCGCCGTCCACTCTCTCCATCAGCTCTGCACTGCCGTCGTTCAGGGACAGCTCGGCGCGCAGCGCAGCGATATCCTGGGAGTACAGGTCGGCTGCCATCCATCGCGCGAGGAGGCACGCCTCGACCGTCACCTCAGGCGTGACGTTGGGGTTGCCGTCCCGGTCTCCGCCCATCCACGAGCCGAATCGGAACGGGACCACGTCAATCGGGAGCGTTGTGCCGCCTACGGCGTTGAGTGCCCGATCCAGAGCCCGCATATGGGCCGGTACCGCGTCCCACAGGGTTTGCTCGAAGAACACGAGCCCCCACTTCACCTCGTCGATCGGTGTCGGACGCTCGTGTTGTACTTCGTCGGTCTTCCACGCGATCGTGATCTCGCGCAGCAGCGCGTCCCCTACGGCGTCACGCTCGGCCGGTGTGAGATCCGGTCTGTCGCGCTCACCCAGAAGATCTGCGATGCGTCGCTGCGTCTGCCTCAGCGTGCGGCGTACGACTTCGGTCGGGTGTGCCGTGAGCACGAGTTCGATACGTTGGCGGGTTACTTCCTCGAAGATGCGCTCAGCTGGTACGCCCGCAGTGAGGAGTCTCGAAAATGTGTCCTCGAACGATGCGCGTTGCGGGTGTGCGTGCGGGTCGCGCTGGTATGCGCGACGGCGTCGAATACGGTGATGCTGCTCCGCGATGTTGCCGAGGGTCAGGAAATGCGCGAACGCACGTGCGATGGGGAGTGCATCGCCAATCTCAAGTCCCTGAAGGAACTCGTCGAGTTGTGCGAAACACGCTGTCTCTCCCCGGCGCGCGCGCTTGGAAAGTGAGCGTACGTGCTCGACCTTCTCGAAGAGCGGTACGCCTGCCTGCGTGCGCAGCGTCTCGCCGAGCAGGTTGCCGAGGAGACGTACGTCATCGCGGAGTGGGAGGTGCGGATCGGTGGCCACGGCAGATAGCTAATATGGCGGCGGCAGAAGCGGCAGGGATACGGCAGAGGCAGAACGGCAGCGGAAGAAGCGGCGGGCGGCAGGACGACTGCAGGGGCAGAAGGGGCAGGAGGGGCAGAACGGCGGCGGCAGAACACTTCGGAAGTAGAACGGTCAACGGGACAGCTGGTAGCTGAAGGGTGAAGGCTAAACAGCTTCGAAGCGGCAGGGCGGCAGGTGAGCGGCAGCGGTGCAGCTGAAGGCTGATGGCTGACAGCCTGTCAGCTGCTACCAGGCCACCGCGTATCCCGAGAAGTGGTGGACGTTGGCCACGACGAAGTGGCCTTCCAATGACACCTCCGAATCGAGCCGCACCCATGGGTAGTCCGGTTCCGGCCGATACAGCAGATTGAGGTCGGCAACATCTCGCGGCCTTCCCTCCCCGCCATCGTCGAGAGCGACAAACTCATACCAGAACTTGAGCCGCATCGGCTCGTCGGCCGCAAATACCAGCCCGTGTGGCGCGAACTCAACCTGGAACTTCTCTCGGGCAAGCTCCACCGAAATCGAGAGAGAATCCCCTTTGGCGAGCAGCGTCCCGTCGGGGCGTGCGATCTGCGCTTTCTGGGGAATGATCAGGCTCATGTAAGGGTGGAGTGTGTCCCCAGCCTCCACGTAGTGAACGAGAAAACTCGTCTGCCGTCCCTGGACGGCCCAGAAGCTCGCTGAATACGTCTCGAGCGCAGGGGCAGACGCATCCTGCACAGCGATATCGTGCCCCTGGCCTTCGGGCACGTCCAGCGCGTCAGTGCACGCCGCGAAGACGAGCCCGACCGCGACCATAAGCGTGACGCGCCGCGGTGTCACCATCCACACACTCCTTCCCGAGTCAGAGGCGTCTGAGTCGATCGCGCCCGGATATACCTGAATCCTTTGTAGGGTCGAGTTTCCGCAACCGTCGTGCCGCCGCCAGTCAAGCCCTGCCATCGGCTCAACTGATTGTCGTGAATGGTGTTACGGAATGGTCCGACGGGCCCATGGGTCTGAGGATGCGGTTCCGGCGTTCCCGATTCGTAACGGGCACTGAAACCGACGCCCCCGAGGCCCCCAAGGCGCCCTGGGGCCACGAGGTGGTGAGGTCCTGAGGGTTCGCTCCATCCCCCTTCCGAATCCGCAACCGAGTTACATCGCCCGTTCCGTTATCGTAACCAGCGCCAACCCAAAGGCGACGCTTGATATCGGTTGTTGCCACTCTAAGTCGTTTTTTCTAAACACTTTACGCGCGTTCATCCGCCCAGTGTGTCCGATGGCACAACCGCTGCTCTAGGGGTCCCCACACTTCAGTCCCGCGCGGCGCCTTTCGAGATCCTGACCGCGAACGATCCGCGCGGGTGTGGCTTCCATCGGGAGAGAACACTGATGGTGGAAACGCAGGGCAAACAAACCGCGCCGAAAGTTGTCGTTGTCCAGCTGTCCGAGGCTTTTGGCGACGTGTGGGGGTGGGTGGCGGATGAGTTGGGTGATAGCGCCGTGGTCGTCCAGTCTCACAACGGCATGCCGCCGGTGTCCGACGTGGCCATCGTGCTGCTGTCGGCCGGGGCGGCCGAGCGCGATGCCCTCGAGTGGCTCGAGTCTCACAACCTGCCGACCGGCGTTCCGGCGATTGTGGTTGGGATCGACTACGGACGGCGACTGCCTGCACAGGCCGTCAAGGCCGGTGCGGCGGATTACTTCGCGCTGCCGGACGACCTGCCGCTCGTGCGGAGTGCTATTACCGCGGCGGTCGACCGGTGTCGCGGTGCCAACGGCCGGCGTCGCGCAGGTGATCCGCCCGCCGAACCGTTTGCGGGTGTGATAACTGAAAGCGACGCCATGCAGCAGGCGCTCGAGCGCGCGGTGTGGCTGATCAAGTATGCGAACGTTCCGGCAACCCTGGTAGGGGAGCCGGGCACCGGAAAAGGACTCATTGCGCGCGCGGTGCACGACGCCAGCGAGCGTCGACAGTCCCCGTTCGTGCCGCTGGACTGCGGGTCTGTTCCGGAAAGCGTGCATTTCGACCTCTTCGGCCAGACCGGGGACCCGACGGGCGGCGCGACAGCGGCCCGACCAGGACTGCTGGAGGTTGCGGAGGGCGGGACGGTATTCCTGCACGACGTACACGCGATTCCCATCGAGATGCAGGCCGAGCTCGCCAGGGTACTTCGTACAAATGTGCTGCGACGGGTGGGGGGGGCGAAAGAGTACCCAATCAATGTGCGAATCATCGGAACGTGCCGTGAAGATCCAGAGCGTATGGTAGAGCGGGGGGAACTCCACCGAGACTTGTATTCCGAAATGGGTGTCGTCACCCTCCGCCTACCAGCGCTCCGCGAACGCAACGGAGATGTGCTGTTGATCGCGCGCGCGCTCGTGGGTCGCATTGCCCAAGAACATGGGCTTCCCGAACCATCCCTGTCATCCGAAGTCGAGCGTTTCCTACTCGACCATTCGTGGCCGGGCAATGTGCGGGAACTCAAGACGGTTCTGGTGCGTGCGCTGTTGCTCTCTCCTCCGGGAGACGTTTCGCTCTCACAACTCCGCGCCGCCGTTGATGTCATGCGGGCTGCGGGCTCTGACCAGATGATGGCGGAGGTACGCTCGTGACACCGGCCATCCGTGCTGAACGAGCAGCGGCTCAGTCGGCCAGCGTTCTTCGCTCGTCGCTCGCGCCGGTGCGTGAGATCCGCCGTCTCGTTGAGGACGGCCGCGACCACGAGGTGGTCGAACTTCTCCGGCGCCGTCCGTATGAGGAATTGCGAACGAGTCCCGAATTGGCCGTGCTGTTTGCCAGCGCCTTGGTGGGGCAGGGACGGCTGTATGACGCGCATCAGCTGTCGGCCGTGGCACTGACAGCGTCCCGCGCGCTGGGAGACGACCGCGGCGAGACGCTTGCGACGATGCTCTGTGGCGATATCGCGCTCGCGCGTGGCAATCTGGACGGCGCGTCCAGCTGCTTCAGCCAGGCGCGCGCTTTGGCCGCGAAACAGCAGCACGCTGTCCTCGCCGGCGAATGCTCGGAGCGTGTCGGGCAGCTTGCGCTGCGCCGCGACGATCCGGCGACCGCTGTCGGCGCCTTCGCGGCCGCGATCGCCACCTACGAGAGTGCAGGGGCGGAGCGGGAAGCGCTCGAGTGCCAGCTCGAGCTCGTTAGAGCCTATTGTGCGCTGGCGCGGTTCGAGGAGGCCTTGGGTACGGCCGATCGTGCAGTTGACGCCGCCCGTGACTTGGGCGACCCGGTCCTTCACGCCGAGACGGTGGCCGCTCGGGCCGAGGTTCGGCTGACCGCGCGTGACCCGGCGGTTGCCCTGAGCGAAGCCGTACAGGCCGCCGCGATGTATCGGTCGCTCGACGAATTCGCCAAAGAGGCTGATGCGTTGCGCCTGGCGAAACGCGCGCAGGCAGCGATGGACCCGCCTCGAACACGCGCCCGGACCGGCGATCAGCCCGTACCGTCCGCGCAGCTCACACACGAGAAACAGAAAGAAGCTGTCCAGGCCTCCAGACCCGAACTCATAGGAAGATGTCATGTCTAAGAGACTCACAGCGCTCGGCCTGTTGACCGTCGCCGGCGTGTTCGCCTGTTCCGACAGTGCGGCTCCACCGCTCGATACGGCTGACACGGAGTCGGTGGTGACGCAGAGCCGCGTCTTCCGCCCACTTTCGTGGATGCCCATGGACGCGCCCCTCAAGTTCAGCGTGGTGCGCGACGTGCCTGAGGGTGATTGGCGTCTGGACTACGACGTGCTCGCTTCGCCATCCGCTGGCGCGCCACCGCTCGACGACTATCGAGTGAGTTTCTGGGCCCTCGTGGATGAGGCTCGTAGTGTGCAGATCAACTGGCTCGAGAAGTCCGCCTCAGGCGTCATCGAGCATCCGTACCTCAGGTTCGTGGTGCCGGCCGGTTCCCTCGACGAGGATCCGTACGGCCATGACTACGAGCATGGCGACTCGGTGCTGATCACGGTGACCGTCGACCCGCAGGCCATGGTGGCGCATTTGGAACCCTCGGGTCTCACGTTCGACAACGACGACCCGGCGGAGCTCCAGTATTGGTACACCGGCGCGGGTGGGGACTTGAACGGTGACGGTGCAGTGAACAAAGAGGATGCCTACATCGAACAGTCGCTGCTCGATCTGTGGACCACTCAGAAGAGTGGGTGGGCGCCGCTCTGGGCCACGCAGTCGTTGTCGGAGGATTGGTTCAAAGCCGGCATCGAGCACTTCTCGGGGTTTGCCATCGCCTACTGACGGGCACAGTAAGCCTGAATCGGGAAGCACGAACCGGCACGTCTGCGTGCGTGCCCTGGCGCTGAACTGAGAAAGGTGAAGAAGATGACGAAGCGATTCGTTGCGGTAGCACTGTTGACTGGTGGGCTTGCCCTCGCCTGCTCAGACGGTGCCGGTCCGCCGACCGAACTCGCGGACGGCGAATCGTTGGCCGTCCAGTCGACACGGCGCTCGGTGATCCCGGCTGGGGAGTTCAACCCGTTGGGGTGGCGGGCGAACGAGCAATCGCGGGAATTCAGCGGGTTCGCTATGACATCGGATGGTGAGATTCTCAAGGCTCCAGGTATGGGATGGTCCCTGGATGATGGGATTCTCCTGTCCGGTACGATGCCGATCGAGACGTTCCAGGTGAGCTTCTGGGCGGTCAAAGGCCAGACGCGCTCGGTCCAGATCAACTATCTGGACAGCGCGTGTGAATCCGGCACTACCTACTACTACGACAACGGGTATCGAGAGACCGCGTTGTGTCCCTACCTGCACTTCGAGGTTCGGGATGGGTCGCTCCTCGCGCGGCCGGACGGCAGTCCGATCGCAGAGGGTGACTCCGTTTTGATCACGGTTTCCGTCGACTCGACGCAGATCCTGGCGCACATGGCGCCATCGGGTCTGCAGTTTGACCACTCGGATCCGCCGGTGGTCGAAATGTGGTACGCGGGTGCTGACCACGACTTCAACGGTGACGGCGTCGTGGACGGCGAGGACGAGTACATCCAGAACAATCTGCTTGGACTGTTCACGCAACAGGGTTCTTTCGATCCCTGGACGATACTGAGTTCCAGGCATTCGACATCGATGGAGAAGTTCAAGGCGTTCTTGGGCCACTTCTCCGGCTTTGCGGTGGCGTACTAGCCATGCGCGAGCGCGGACTTCTCCTCCGGCTGGCTGACGCCCAAGCGCTCCTCGAGAGCGGGCAGCATGCCGCGCTCTTGGGACAGCTGAGCATGCAGCCACAAGAGGATCTCGAACGGTTCCCGGAGCTCATGGTGCTCTGTGCCATCGCGCACGCACGCCTCGGGCAGCTCACCGAGGGTGTGCGCTGGGCACAGCGTGCCTTGGATCGCGCGGTCGCCCGCGGCCATCGCGCCGTCGAGGTGCGGACGCACAACGTGTTGGGTGCCATCGCGCTCGATGGCGGAAAGATCGATGATGCGACGCGGCACTTCATCAAGGCGATCGCCGCCGCCAAGCGCGAGGGCGACCACGGTACGGTGGGTCGCAGCGCGGGCAACCTCGGTGTGATCGCCACGATGTGCGGCGACTACGCGCGAGCGATCGGCTGGTACACGATGGCCCTGACCGCCTATCAGCGGATGGACATCCGAGACGGAACGGCCGAGGTGCTGAATAATCTCGCGATCACCTACCGCGACATGGGGGATTACGATCGTGCGCTCGTGACGGCCGACTCTGCGGTGGATGCGGCGGAGGCTGCCGGGGAGCGTCGGCTCGCCAACCTCGCCTACGGCTGTCGCGCGGAGATCCGTCTCCTGGCGGGCGACGTCGAGCTTGCGCGACGCGAGATCGAGCAGGCCCTCGAGCGAGAACGGGTGATGGGTGACGTCGTGGGCGAGACCGAGGATCTCAGGGTTTTCGCGGGAACCGAGGCGGCCAAGGGCCGTGTCGACGAGGCGCTCGGGCTGCTACGCGACGTGATCGAGCGTGCCAACTCGTTCCCGCGGCCGCTGCTCCTGGCGCAGGCCGAGCGCGACCTCGCGCGCATGCTGTACAACAGAGGTGAGGTGTCCGAGGCGCTCGCGGTCGCTCAATCGGCCCGCGACGGCTTCTCGACACTCGGTGTCCGCATCGAGGTCGCCAAGCTGGACGCGCTGATCGCGATGGCGCGCGTCGCGCATCCCGGGCGTGCTGGGAGACAAACGCCGGCGACCGTGGCGGCTTGAGGATAAAGAGCGATGGAGCAGATGCGAGGACTGGACAGCTGACAACGATGAGAGGACCACGAACGATGACAATGCTTCGCCGACTTTCTATTCTCGCTGTCTTCGCGGCCGTCGCCGCGTGCAGCGACCAGACAGGCCCGCAGGTCGCTGATGACGCCGTGTACGCAAGAGGCGGACGCTGGGCGACGCTCGACGTAGGTACGGCTGAGGACACGCTTACGAATCCGGATGTGGGCACTACCACATGCACGAGTGACATGGACCAGCCCGACGTGCCGCCCTGCACCCTGCGACACCGGGCAGATGCCCCGCCGCTCGAGTCGTACCACCCCAGCTTCGAGATTTTGGTGGGGTTCCAGTACCACCTGAATGTGTTCTACGCGCCGGATCCGGAGACCGGGCTTCGCGAGTATTTCCTCACGGTCACGATTCCGCGTGACGCGGAGTTCTTCGATGAGTCTGGGAACCGCATTCCCAAGGGACAGCCGGTTGTCGTCACGATGGACATCGACCCGGTGTACTTCCAGGTGGAGTTCGGTCCCCACGGGACGCTGTTCAACGGGAAGAGGCCGGGCATCGTGCGCTTCTCACTCGTGAATGCCGTGGTCGAAGGCAGCACGAGCGACCTGTCAGTTTACTACCGACCGCAGCCTAGTGAACCGGAGTGGAGCGCGCTGCCGACCACCTTTGACAGAACGGGATTTTGGATTGAGGGGCCCGTGTACCACTTCTCGGGCTACGCGGTGGCCTGGTAACGACGACAGGAGATCTGAGCGATGACAACGCTGATGTGCGGATTGCGACGCCTGACCCCGATCGTGGTGCTTGCGCTGCTCGCGTGCAGCGATCAAACCGGTCCCCGGGTAGACGACACCGCGACGTTCGCCAAAGGTGGACGCTGGGTCACACTCGATGGTCCCGAGGTCAATGACGGTTTGCCTGACGTGGGCACGGCGCTGCCGGATATCAGCACCACGACATGCGCGAGCGACGCGAGCCAGACCGACCTCCGTCAGTGCATGTTGCGGCACCTGCCGGATGCGCCGCCGCTCATGGCCTATGACACGAGCTTCACCGTCGTGCAAGGGGAGAGGGCGGAGTTCGTGCTGCATTATGTGGACCCGGATGTGGGCGATACCGGTGACGAGTGGGGACTTCTCGGGACGTGGTTCATGCGTCTCTCGGTTCCCAGAGACGCGCAGATGCTGGATTCCGGCGGGCGGCTTCTGGCGGTCGGAGATACGGTAGAGGTGACTGTAACGGTCGACCCCGAGCTGTTCAATGTGGAATTCACGCCGCACGGATCGATCTTCGCAGGGAAGAAGCCTGCGCTGCTCGAGTTCAGCCTGGAGTTCGCAGAGGTCGCGGACCTGGACCCGTCCGTTTTCGACGTCTGGTATCGCACCGATGCGATGGACAAATGGAACGCTCTTGGCACGCAGTTCGATAAGCGGGGGATGAAGCTCCAGGCACCGCTCTACCACTTCTCTGGTTACGCGGTGGCGTGGTAACGACGGCGAGGTGAGGTCTCCATGAGTGATGTGATCTTGACGGACGACGTCTCGAGCGCGCTGGAGGGCACGGTTCTGACGCCCACGGCGTCGCCCGCCACCGACGCGACCTGTCTGTCGCCGGTGGCACCCGGGGTCATTCGGCAACTCGTCGAGACCGGCCGGTTTGCGGAGGTCGTGCGCTTCCTCCGCGACCAATCCTACACACGGCTCGAGAGCAATCCGGAGTTGGCACTCCTGTTCGGCATTGCGCTCGCGCGCATCGGCCGGCAGCTGGAGGGACGCCACTGGACATTGACGGCCCTGCGGAGTGCGCAGGATCGCGGGTTGGGCGACGTCGAAGCTCGCGCGTTCAATGCCTTGGGCGCGCTCGCGTTCGAGGCCGGTGACATGGCCGAGGCCAAGGAACACTGGCTCAAGGCGCGGACGATCGCGACGAGGGAACGAGACTACGCGACGGTCGGTCGCTGCTCGAACAACATCGGTATTCTCGAGAATCTCCTGGGTCGGTATGGTGAGGCGGTGGGTGCCTATACCGTAGCGATCGCCGCCTACGAACGCTCTCTGTTTCCGCACGGGGCTGCAGAGTCCCAGCACAACCTCGCCATCACGCATCGTGATCAGGGGAATCTTCGGGACGCGCTCGAGGCTGCAAACCGCGCGGTGGAGGGCGCCCGTGAACTCCATGACACTGAGCTCCTCGCGCGAGCCCTCGCAGGCCGTGCGGAGATTCGGGTCGGCTTCGGCGAGGCCGAGGCGGCGATTCAGGACATCGAGGAAGCGCTTGCCCTCCATCGCGAGATGGAAGACGTCGTGGATGAAGCCGAAGATCTGCGGATCTTGGGTCTTGCTCTCGCCGCGGCGGGTGACGCGGCCGGTGGCGAGGCGGTGTTGCGGGATACCATCGTCCGTGCGCGTCGGTTCGAGCGACCGTTGCTCCAGGCGGCAGCTCGACGTGACCTTGCCGAGTTGCTGAAGGGGACTGGAAGTGTGGAGGAAGCTCAGGTGCTCGCCGCCGCCGCGCGGGAGCAGTTCGAGCGGTGCGGTGCCGTGGCAGATGTGCGGAAGCTCGACGCGCTGATCGAACAAATGGAGACCGCTCAGGTCACTCCGAGCTGATCCCCCCAACAATCAACCCTGCCGGTCGCTAGTCGTGCTGTCTTCCGCCTGCGCGAGAAAGGCGTGGATGGTGCCGTCAAGTCGGTCGACGCCTTGCTGCGCCTCGTCCAGTTCGGGTTGAGGTGCAGCGCCTTCCTTGCGCCAGCGACGGCCCAACGTTGCGAGCTCACGCGCCTGCTCAGCCATGTCGTGCGCCTCGAACGTGGCAGCCATCCCCACCAGGGCATGTGACGCGACGTGGAATTGCTCAGCTGCCCTGTCGTTGAAGCCCTGGATCAGCTCCGTCAACCCACTCCGGATCCTCTGGAGGCGCTCGGGCAGTCCGCGCGTGAACTCTTGACGCACCCGGGCGAGGGCGTCGTTGGGGTCGGTCGTCATCGGTGTCGCGCCACAGGGGTGCGCCAGGCGCGAGGGAAGATGTGCGCCGGCTCGCATTGACGAACTGGTGCGAAGGCGCGAGGATTCTCGCCACGGAGAGCCTGTGCTCTTGTATGGAATCGCGTCGCCACCAAGATTGATGCCATGCTTCCCACAATCTACATCCTCGACGACGATGTGACGTTCGCCAAGGTCCTCGCCATCAATCTGGGACAGGCGGGCAGGTTCAAGACCGAGATCTTCACGACCTCGCAGGAACTGCTCGATCGTCGTGCGGAGAGCCCGCCCCACGCCGTGATCACTGATCTCGTGATGCCGGAGGTAGACGGAATCGAGGTGACGCGACGGCTGCGAACGATCGACGCGTTGCTGCCCATCTTCGTGCTCACCGCCTATGGGGAGATGGAGACGGCGATCGAGGCATTGAAGGCGGGAGCCACCGAGTATCTCACCAAGCCGGTCAACATCGACGAACTGACCACGCTCCTCCGCCGCTCTCTCGCCGAGCAGCCCATCCGGGAGGAAGTGGCGTCACTGCAGCAGACTAGGAAACAGAGCTTCTCCACGGATGCGATCCTGGGCGATCACGCGCTGGTTCAGGACGTCCGCCAGTTCGTCCATCGAGTGGCGCAGATCCCCCACCCGACCGTGCTGCTTTTCGGGGAAAGCGGGACGGGTAAGAATCTCTGCGCGAGCGCCATCCACTACTCGAGTCCCCACTCTACCGGCCGGTTGGTCGAGATCAACTGTTCGGCGCTGCCCTCACAGCTGCTGGAGGGAGAGCTCTTTGGTCACCAGAAGGGGGCGTTTACGGATGCCAAGGAGTCCAAACGTGGGCTCATCGAGGTGGCGAATGGGGGAACGCTCTTTCTCGACGAGATCGGCGACCTCTCACCGGAATTGCAGTCCAAGCTGCTCAATTTCATCGAGTCTCGGCGGTTCCGGCGCGTGGGAGGAACAGAAGAGATGGAGGTGACGCTGCGCATCATCACGGCCACGAACCGCAACCTGGAAGAGTTGGTGCGAGACGGGAAATTTCGGGAAGATCTGTACTATCGAATCCGCGTGGCCACGCACACGCTCCCGTCCCTGCGGGTCATCAAAGACGACCTGCCCGTGTTGGCCGAACACTTCCGCGAGTTCTTCAATCGCGAGTTCCGCAAAGATGTGCGTGAGATCCGGGCGACGACCATGGAGTTGCTCCAGCAGTGGGACTGGCCTGGCAACGTGCGTGAGCTGCGCAACGTCATTGAGCGCGCCATGATCTTCGCTGATGGAACGTCCCTGGAACCGAGTGATCTTCCCGCCTTTGGGATCCGTGAGGGTACGCCGGCGCCCGGGCCGGCCTCGCAGCGGTCGACTGTTGGGCTCTCTCTCGCTGAGATGGAGAAGGAGCACATTCGGCGCACACTCACCGACTGCGACGGCAGCATTCAGCAGGCGGCTCAGGTCCTTGGCGTGTCGCGGAAGACGCTGTGGGAGAAGCGAAAGAAGTACGGATTGCTCGAGTAGCGTGCTACGCGCTTCGCTCCAGCGCTTCTTCTCGAGAACTGGGTTCGGAGTCAACCTCTCGCACGGGAAGCTCGAACCAGAACGTCGATCCCTTGCCGTCTTCGCTCTCGATGCCGATTTGGCCGGAGTGCGCTTCCACTGCCAACTGACAGAAGGCGAGACCAAGGCCGCTCGATGCCTTGCGCGGGCGCCCATTCTTCCCGACCTGACCGAACTTTTGGAAGATCCGATCGTGGTGTTCCGCCGGGATCCCAGGGCCTCGATCGGATACCGCGATGCGGACGTTCCCGTTTCGCCGCGCGACCTTGACCGTCACGGGCTCTTCCGGAGGTGAGTAGTCAATGGCGTTGCTTAAGAGATTGAGCACGACTCGGCGGATGAGCTCCGGATCGCACGGGGCGGTTGGGTGTGCTTGCCCTCCGCCGTTTTCCACCCGCACGCGGAGTGCCGCGGACCCGAGCGCGGTCCGGGCCTCACGGACGACGTCGACGATATCAGTGTCCATGAGTGAGAGCGGCATTGCCCCTGATTCGAGGCGGTTCACATCCAGGATCGACGTGATCATGCCACTCAGGACCTGTGCACTCTTCACCGCGCCGCTCACGCACTCCATGAGGTTCGGGTGCAGCGTCCGCTGTCCCTCGTGCTCGAGCAATTGCAGGTCGCACACGATGCCGGTCAACGGTGACCGGAGATCGTGCACCAGCATGTGGACGAGATTGTCGCGGTGCTGTTCGAGCTCCTTGGTGCGCTGGTACTCTCGCTCGACTCGGTCGTACAGTCTCTTGGTTGCAACGGCATTGCGCACGCGAAGTCGGAGATCCGCGACGTCGACCGGTTTCGTGAGAAAGTCGCTGGCACCGGCCGCGATACCGGCGAGCCGATCTTCGCGTCCACGCTGCGCGGTCACGAGGATCACAGGGACTGCCGCCGTGCGCGGGTCGGCACGCAGGCGCCGGCACACCTCCAACCCATCCATGCCGGGCATCAGGACGTCGAGTAGAATGGCGTCGGGGAGATGCTCGGCGACTCGTTCCAGCGCCTCGATGCCGTTCGTTGCCTCGACGGTGCGATAGTCTTCCGCGCCGAGGAGTTCCTTCAGGAGAAAGCGATTATCGGCATCGTCGTCGACGATGAGGACTTCGGCGTCGGCGACGGCGAGGTCGGCAAACCCGGTGATCATGTGGCGCTCCTCATCCTGGCGTGTGTCGGGAACTCGACGAAGAATCGGCTCCCTTCGCCCGTGACTCCCGAGCTTTCGACCCAGATGCGGCCGCCATGGAGCTCGATGATGCGGCGCGTGAGTACCAAGCCGACACCGGAGCGGCGCTCGCGGCGCGAGGTGAGCGACTCCGCATGCTCGAAATCATCGAACAGCAGTGGCTGGTCGACCGGAGGAATGCCGGTGCCGGTATCGGCGACCTCGATGCGCATCATGCTGTGAAATTCGTCACCGGCATCGGGCGCGTCCGAGCCAGGCGGGCCCTTCGAAGCCGTGACCCGCACGGAGCCGCCGGCATCGGTGAACCGGATGGCGTTGCTGATGAGGTTCGCCAGCGCCTGCCGTAGTTGCTCGGGGTCACACTCGACCAATCCGAGACTGTCTCCGTGTGCCGACAGTTCGACGCCGCGTTCCTTCGCCGCCGTGGCGTGCTCCGTGATGACACTCTGCACGAGCTGTATAGCGTCCACGGACTTCGGCTCGAGCGCCGTTTCGCCCGCATGGATACGTGCGAGATCGATCAAATTGTTGATGAGTCCTAGCTGTCGCTGCCCGGCTTCGGTGATCCGCCCTACGTACTTCTGCTGGCGCTCGTTGAGGGAACCGCACTGCTCCTGTTGCAGAACCTCAGAGAATCCGAGGATGGCATTGAGCGGCGTTCGCAGAGTGTGACCCATGCTGACCAGGAAGCGACTGCGTTGGCTGGCCGTGTCGCCGCCATCAAGCGTGCAGCGGAGGCGCTCAACCTCTCGCTCGGCTTGTCGCCTCGCCTCCCGCTCGGCTTCAAGCGCTTCCACAAGTCGAGCGACCTCGTTCCGCTCCATGCCACCTCCATAGGTTGCCGCCATCACCCGGAGACCCGGGGCTTGTGCCGGCATGATTGGAAAGAGCACCTCGCGTGCCACCGGCGACGGGCTGTCCCTTGAATGTAAGTCTCTGCCAAACATTGCCTTACGAATATCGAGCAGCTGAGATTGGCGGGGCGGGAGGTCGACTGGTTACGAATTCGGAACGGTGCGTGTAACGGCAACAGCGCCGTGTGGCGTGGTCAGATTACTCTCGCTGGCCGTCGATAACCTGGGAGACGGCAAGCAACTGCGCGGTGAAGTCTGAGCCCTCATCCTTCGAGGCAGGAAGGTTGACGAGAACCCTCGTCCGTGAGGCGACCTGACCGACGCCGAGGGCAATTCCGGAGTGGACGTAGCTCACGACGCCGGTGATGGTGAGCACTTCCTCCTGTCTCGTGACCCCAGTGATGTGCTCCACATTGACGGCCCTGAGCGGCGCCACGTAGAGCACATCGACTCGATTCCGTTTGATGGCCATTCGCAGGTCGGTCGTGTCGGTCAGCGCAATCGGAACGCACTGGAGATCGAATTGCTTGGATATGGCGTCGGCGTTGCGGAGTGCCCAAGCCATTACTTCATCCTTCGTACGAACGGAGAGGCGTACCTGCGGCTGGTATATGACGCCCATGACAAGGGTGCGTTCCGCCCGGCTGGTGAGGCGGCGGTCGTAGGACAGCACTCTGGAGAGGACTGTCAGCTGCAACTCGACCGGCACAGCCATTTCCTGTGCCATGCCGGCGCTCGGCCAGAGGGTGACTGCCGCGACCGCGAGGAACACGTACGTCTGTCGGCGGACGACGTTGAGCGCCGCTCGCAGCCCAAGCCGGGGGCAGCTCGCGCTGGTGTCACGCCGATGAACGAATAGATGCATCTCGTCCTCTATCCGGAGCCTTGTCACCGCTCGCTAGAAATGAGCGGTGGCAGTTAGCCGAACGTGCCGCCCGTCCTGCTGAATGCCGGGCTGCACGTGCTCGAAGCCTCCCGGGGTCTGGTACGACGCGTTGAGCAGATTGCGTACGGACAACGAAGCGCGCAGCCGATCATGCAGCGCAGTCTTTGAAACGGTTGCATCGACGAGGAAGAACGGGTCTAGCATGGTATCTTGCACCGTGCGACGCTCATGGTCGTAACTCACGTTGGCGGCGAGGGTGACTCCGTGAGGGAAATGCTGGTATGCACCGGCCCGGAAGAGATGTTGCGGAGAGTTCGTGAGGACCTCATCAGACCCGACCAACCGAGCCTTTTGAAACACGTAGCTAGCGTACCCACCGAAACCGGAGGGGAGTCTGGTCCGAATCTCGAATTCCGCGCCGGTCACGCGGGCCGTTGAGACGTTTTGATAGAGACTGAGATCGTCTACGGGATCCACCGATTCATCGATCAGGTCTGTCATCTCGTAGTCGAATACCCCCGCTGTCGCCCAGACGCCGTCTGAGACCCGCTGTTCCCAGATGGCCTCAACCGTACGGATCTTCTCAGGTTCGAGTGCTGGGTTTGTCTTCCAGACATCCTCCTCTTCGTAGTATTGCTCCCAGCGCGTTGGCGCCCGGAAGGCCCTTCCGTATAGCAGCTTGGCCGTCGCACGGGAGCTAGGGTGGAACACGAGGGCAGCTCGCGGCGTTACGGCGGAGACAACGTCGGAATACGAGTCGTACCGTAGACCGAGAGTGAGTGAGAGCTGCTGCGTTGTCTGCCACTCGTTCTGGACGAAGACGGAATGGTTAGTGAACGGGAGATCGTCGTTGAAGTACTCGTCTTGGTTGTCCCACGAACGATATTCGGCCCGGTAAGTCTTGCGATATTCGGCGCCAATCACGATCCGGTCAGTGGGAGTCGGGTCCCAGCGCAACCGAGTCTCGCCCCCGAACCAGCGAGCATCGGTGCCATCGACCCAGACGCCGTCCGGCGGTTCGTACGGATAGAATCCGTCGTAGCTGTACCAGTCGTAGTAGCCGCGCACCTCGAGGTTGGCACGTGTGTTCAAATCACGGTTCCACTTGAGCTCGGCGAATGCGCGCTCGTCGAGGGTGAATGCGGAGTCGTCATTGAATACCATCTCCCACGCAGCTGTTGGGATTCCTTTCTTTCGTGACGTTTTGAGCACGGAGAAGGTGAATTCACGAAACCGTGCCACGCCGAGAACGCCGCCTCCCCGATCCCAGTCAAGTTCCGTCGCGATGCCGTCGTTGGTGCGCGGCTCGTCGAATTCCGGGAAATAGAGATCCGCACCGCTCGCGTCGGTCCCGCTGGCCATGATCGTAATCTCCGGTCCCGATGGAAACTGGTGGATTAGTGTAGCTGTGCCACCGCGGAGCCCGAAGCTCCCGACCTCCGCGGTGAAGTCCAAGCCGCGCGAAGATGTTGAGGATTTCGTGATCACGTTGACGACGGCCAGCATGGCACCGCCACCGTGCAACGCTGATCCTGGTCCGCGCACTACCTCGATGCGGTCGACGACGTCGAGGCTGATGCCGAGCGTCGTGCCAACGAATGCCGAGTTATAGAAGTTCTCGTTCAGCACGTGGCCATTGAGCATGAGGAGGACACGGTTATTGTAGTCCGTCGGCCTGCTGAAGCCTCGGATGCCCAAATAGAAGTAATTGCGGTCGTAGCTTCCGTAGAAACCCCGCAATTGAGTCAGGGCCTCCCCGACGGTGCGGAACCCGAAGCGAGAAAACTGATCGCGCGTGATGATGCTAACCGACGCTGGTGCATCTTGCGTTGACTGCTGATACTTCACGGCGGCGCTGACCGGGATGCTGAGCAGGGAGTCGAGAGGAAACGACTCCTGCTGTTCCTGGGCACCCGTCGGCGCAGCCACGATCGCCACCGCGCCCACCGCGAGTGCAATGGCCGTCAAAGTGTGCCTTATCAGCATGGTAGCCTCTCTGGTGCTACGTGATTCTCGGTACATCGATTCCGGTGCAGACCCGGGGGTCTTTCGCTCGATACCGGCATCGAAATGATCAGTGTCGAAACTGTGCGCCCGCCACTGCGGTCGGGCGTGTGTTTAGGATGCTGGACTCATTCACGCCTTCGCCTCGCATCATCCTGGTGAATTCCGCGACGACATGTGGATCCCGCCATCCTCGGTCTGTCTCGGCAGCGAGGACATCGAGTGCTTCATGCGAGGTGAGCGCCGGTTTGTATGGACGTTGCATTGTCAGCGCGTCGTAGATATCGATTACCTGAATCACCCGTGCCACAAGTGGGATTTCTTCTCCGCCAAGACCGTCGGGATATCCGGTACCGTCGAGTCGTTCGTGGTGGTGTCGAATGATCGGCAGCACGTCACGGAACGCTCGGATCGGTCGGCAGATGTGCTCGCCGGTGACTGGATGCTCGCGCATCACGTTCCACTCGTTGGGCGTGAGTGGACCGTCCTTGAGGAGAATGGCGTCGGGCACCGCGATCTTGCCGATGTCATGCAGCTGACCTGCTCGCCGGAGTGCGGTCACTTCGTCTTCCGACAGATCGAGGCGGATGCCCAGTTCCGCCGCGCTGGCCGAGAGTCGCTCGCAGTGTCCGTCAGTGCACGGATCCCGTCCTTCGACGCTCCGTGCGAGAGCTAGGAGCACCGATTCCGCCGGCTCGAGGTCATCGATGTGCCGCTTCATGCGCAGCAGGGCGCGCACGCGGCCGATCAGCTCGGGGGTCGAAAACGGCTTGGTGAGAAAGTCGTCCGCACCTGCATCGATCCCGCGCATCCGGCACTCGGTCGTGTCGAGACCCGAGATGAGCACGACCGGAGTGAGGCGGCCACCTTGGTCCTGTTTCAAGAGTTCGCAAAAATGGATGCCGTCCATGCCCGGCAACAGGACGTCGATCAGCACCAAGTCCGGCGGGTCACTTCGAAACGCTTCGAGACCCTGCTCGGCGTCGCGCACTATGGAGACGTCGATGTCCTGTGCTCGCAGCAGACGCTCGATGGACGAGGCGACGATGCTGTCGTCCTCCACCACGAGGGCCTTGGGGCGGCGGTCGACAAAGGCTACGGAGTGACCGGCGAGCTCCGGTCGGAACGCGTGGTCGAATGTGTCGGTCATGAAGCACAGCTCATGCTTGGGCTCACCACCCACTTGGTGAGTATGTCTTGAAGGACACTTAGCCTGACGGGCTTCGGGATGAAGTCATCCATACCTGCCGCCAGACACACTTGCCGGTCAGCTGGCCGCGCGTTGGCAGTCATCGCGATGATGGGGACGTGTCGAACGCCGGCGTCACGCCGACGGATCTCTCCGGTTGTCGCATAGCCGTCCATGACGGGCATCTCACAGTCCATGAGGATCACCGAGTGGTGGTCGGGATCGTACGCGTCGAGCGCCTCCCGGCCGTTGGCGCAGATCTCGAAGCGATAGCCCAGGAGCGACAGCATCTCGCCAGCCACTTCTTGGTTGGTCTCGTTGTCCTCGACGAGGAGCACGCACGCGCCGATGGGGGCGACCACAGCGGGTGTCGTGCGTGTTGGCGTCGCGTCGGCGGGGTCGCCTGTGACCCCTCGGAGCCTCGCGACTGCTTCGGAAAGCGTGGCCTCGGTTATTGGCATGGGCAGTGCCACCATGCGCTCGGTGAGCTCGGGTGGGCTGCCCTCATTCTCGGGGGAATAGAGCCGGAGGGTCCTGGTCTCAGCGAGGCTGGTATCACCAGCGACAATGTTGGCGAGTGTACCACCCTCCATATCGGGAAGCTCGCTGTCGATGAGAGCGATATCGTATGGATCGCCCAATCCCTGCCGCCGATGGAGCACTGTGAGAGCTTCTTCGCCTGTCGCGACCGCGCGGTGACGGGCTCCCAAACCGACGACGAGGGCTCCGAGTTTCGTGCGGTGCCTCGAGGACCCACTCACCGTGAGTACCAGCGTGTCGTGAAAGCGACTCTCCGGTGCTGTGTTGGGAGCGTCGGGCGCGAGCGGCAGCTCCAGTTGGAACCAGAAGGTCGAGCCCACTCCCATCTGGCTTTCGAGTCCGATCTTTCCACCCATGAGCTCGATCAGGTGCTTGCAGATCGCCAAGCCAAGTCCGGTCCCTCCCACTTGCCGTGTCGTCGATGCGTCAACCTGCGTGTACTTGTCGAAGATGAGAGTCTGCTTTGCGGCAGGAATCCCAGCTCCGGTGTCCTGCACGGCGACGACGAACTGCCCACGGCCCTTCGACCCGACGTCGGCGAGGACGGTGACGAGGACGTGCCCGTCTTCGGTGAACTTGATGGCGTTCGTGACGAAGTTGATGACGAGTTGGCGAATTCGAACGGGGTCGGCAATCACGAACCTGGGAGCCTCCGGTGAGTAGCGCATGACGAGCTCGATGCCCTTGGCGTCTGCACGTGGCGCCAATAGCTCGACAGCGTCTTGGATGCAGGTCTCGAGATTCGTCGGCGTCGGATCGATGGTGAGCTTGCCCGCCTCAATCTTCGAGAAATCCAGAATGTCATCCAGGATCTGCAGCATCGAGTCGCCGGAGCGGATGAGGCCATTTACATAGCGCCGTTGGGCGGGCGAGAGGCTCGTTTGTTTGAGCAGCGTCGCCATGCCCAGAATCCCGTTCATCGGGGTGCGCACCTCGTGGCTCATGTTGGCCACGAACTCCGACTTTGTTCGGGACATCTCTTCGGCAGCTTCCCGCTGGAAGATCTCTTGCTCGAGTCGCTCGGTGTTCGAGGCGATGTTGTCCAGCATCATGTTGAAGGCGGAGGCAAGCTGGCTGATCTCGGCACCAGACGCTGTCGACGCGCGAGCGTCCCGGTGGCCATCCGCGATGCGGCGCGCGACGGCGGTCATGAGCGACAGGTTTCGCGTGACGAGCGCTCCGAAGGCCAACGCGAAGAGAGCACCCAGCAGCACGGTGACAAGAGAGACAAACGCGACGCCGTCACGGCTCTCGGCGATCGCCAGCTGCACCGCGTCGGTCGAGAGCCCCAGGTACAGAATACCGATCGGGGTTGACCGGGCCACGATGGGAGCTCTGACGCGGTATACGGTCTTGTCAGCGGAAAGCGACCCCACAGCGGGAACGTCCCGGTACAGGTGGCGCCGGGCTCCCGCCGACTGATAGGTGGTGAAGACTTGGCCGCCCGAGTCCACGATGACGATGTAGCGGAGATCGGGGTTCGCGCGA
>JAOTWK010000191.1 GCA_029862935.1 Gemmatimonadota bacterium
CGGGGCGCAGGGGGTGGCGCTCACGCTGATGTCCCCCGACGAGTGGCTGATGATGCGGGACGTGGAGAAACTGATGGGCCGGACGTTCCAGCGTGAGGTCATGCCGGGGTTCGAGCCTGCCTTCGCGCCGGTCCAGCCACGGGAGCGGGCCGAACGCGCCAAGCCCCAGGGGCGCTCGGTACGGCCTCGGAGAGGGCGCGGGCGCACGCGGTAACCCGCAGGCGCTGACGCGCGTCGCACAGTCCAAGTCCCGATCGGCGGTCTCAGCCGGTCGGGGCTTTCTTCTTCCTTGGTGCGCGCCGGTTGGGTTCCAGATGGAGCAGCTCGAGGACCGCGAGCTCGCCGCGTCGGAGCGCGCCGCGCCGATGCCGACGCTTCTGCGAGCGCGGCCGCGCCGGTCTTGGGGCGACGATGCCTTCCCGATAGGCGTTGATCACCCGCGGGTGCACGTAGTACTTGCGACATACCGCTCGGGTGTTGCCGAGCCGTGCCGCGACGAGGTCGATGGCCTTGATGATGTTGGCCTGCATCTCCCGCTGCGTCGTGGCGGGGCCCAAGTCGCGCAGGGTCGTGGCAGCGGCGATCGTTCCCGCCCACGTGCGGAAGTCCTTGGCCGTGAACTCCTGACCGGAAATCTGCCGCAAGTAGGCGTTGATATCGCCCGAATCGATCCTCTGGCGGCGCCCGCGGTCGTCCAGGTACTGAAACAGCTCCTGGCCGGGCAACGTCTGGCAATGCTGGACGATGCTCGCGATGCGTCGATCGGTGATGGCCACCGACCGCATGATGCCGCTCTTCCCGCGAAACTCGAACCGGAGCTTCGAGCCCGAGACTTCCACGTGACGACGGCGCATGGTGGTGAGGCCGTAGGATCGGTTCTCGCGCGCGTACACGTCGCTGCCGATACGGATGAGCGTCTTCTCCAAGAGTCTGACGACCGTAGCCAGGACCTTTTCCCGTGGCAGCCCTTCGCGGGCCAGGTCGCGCTCCACCCGCTCACGGATGGCCGGCAGCACGGTACTGAACGCGAGCATGCGGTCGAACTTGGTGTCGTCCCGAACCTCACGATACCTCGGATGGTAGCGGTACTGCTTGCGACCCTTCGCGTCCCGCCCCGTGGCCTGAAGGTGCCCGTTGGGCGTTGGGCAGATCCATACGTCCGTCCACGCCGGTGGGATGACCAGCGACCGAATGCGCCTCCGTTCGGCTCGATCGCGGATTGGTTCTCCATTCAAGCCGATATAGCTGAACCCGCGGCCGGCCCGCTTGCGGCTGATGCCCGGCTCCGAGTCGGAGACGTAGACGAGGCCCTCTGGTGCGGCGGTCCTGGGCTGGTCCGAGCGGCGTGGGGTGCGGCCGCCGGCGCCGCTCGAGGCTGTCCGACTCACTCCAGGTCCCGTGGATCGATCCGCGTCGGCGTCGACGCACCAGACACGATCGGAGCGGCTGCTTGTGCAATGGCTTTGATCGTGGTCGTCATGTGGTCGAGGTCGAGCGTGACGAGCTCGTCGGAAACTCGGTGATAGTCCTCGTCCACGTCGATCGGGGTGGTGCTGATGGAGTGTGCCGGCACGCCCAGGCGCGCGAAGGTCGCGTTGTCGGAGCGGAAGAACAGGTTCTGGTCCGGGTACGGGTCGGGCGTGAAGGTAAAGCCGCTCCGGGCGGCGGTCTGACGGAGAATCTCACCAACGTCGGACTTGTCGAAGCCCGTGATCCAGGCCACGTCGGGTCCGGCGGCGGCGGGCTTGCCGATCATCTCGACGTTGACCATGGCGACCACTTGGTCGAGATCGATCTGTGAGGCGAAGTATCGCGAGCCGTAGCCACCCATCTCCTCGGCGGCGAACGCGACGAACACCAGGGTCCGGCCGGGCTTCCGCAGCGCCTTGAAGTACCTGGCGAGCTCGATCACGGCCGTTGTACCGGACGCGTTGTCGTTCGCGCCGTTGGCGATGGAGTCACCGTCCACGGGGGGTCGGATCCCGATGTGATCGTAGTGCGCCGAAAATAGCACGATCTCGTCGTGTCGCTCTCCGGGGATGATACCGACCACGTTCGCCAACTGCTCCTCCTCTACCGACGCCGAGACCTCGATTCGGAACGCCGATGCGCTCGTTTCGTCGGTCAGAACGAGCACGGTATTGGATCCGCTCATCGGATCGAGCGTGCGCGTCGCTCCGGCCGTGAACGCCCGAACCCGCTCGAACAGGCGCTCATGCGAGCGGTGCATCAACACCAAGGTGTTGGTGCCCGGCGTGCGCATGACCGCGACCGCCTGCATCGGATCGTCGTCCCGACCGACGATCCTGATCGCCACATCATCGTCGGTGGTCCACTGGAGCGCAGGGCTCGAGACCGAGATTGCGACGCGTTCACGTGGGACCGTACGGCCGTTCAGCTCTATCGTGGCTCGATCGACGGTGATGGCATAGACGGGGAATGGCTGGCGATACCCGCTCAGGTCGCCGAACCGGTCCAGCCCAACGGCCGCGAACTCCGATTGGATGAACTCGGCGGCCCGGTCGGCCGCGGGCGTGAAAGCCCGGCGTCCCTGCATCTCGTCCGCACTCAGCGTGGCTACGATGCGCTCGACGCTCGTCCGCGAGATCTCGGGCTCGCCGCGGGAGCATCCGAGGGGGCCCGCCAGGGCGAGCGCGATGATCAGTACGCGTGTCCTTTCAGCCATCACGGACTCTCGGCGTTGCGGGTCGGCGAGGTGTCTGCGAATCGGTGCCCCTCGGCTGCCCGGGGGCAGTGGCCAAAGCTACCCACGGAATCCACGAGCGCGAGTCCGCTGATACAAAGGGGCCGACGGAGCGGTGGTTCGCTCCATCGGCCCCGATCCTCGACGAAAGGCCGTGGACGGTGCGGCCGATCGCCTACTTCCCAGCCGTGCCGCGGCGCTCGGTGAGCGTTCCGAGGAGCTGTTCCAAGGTGGCCGGTGCAATTCTCGCGTACGCCGTCACGAACGAATTGCGGAACCGCACCGTTCCGACGGCCGTATCGCCCGAGACCTCGACCTGGAGCGTCCCGCTCTCGCCCGCCGGAGCGTCAGCGAACGGGATCACCGAGAGCGACACCTGTTCGCCATTCGCGAGCCGCTGAACCACCTGGTAGCTGTCCGGCCCGCGGGCCACGGCAGCGACCTCGAGGTCGGCGATCGCGATGACGGGGTCGCTCGCCGACGTCCGCGACGTCGCCGAGGCTCGGCTCACCAGCTCCGATGCAGAGGGCAGCGTGGTTGGGATGACAATCCGTCCGGGGTCGTCCAAGGTGTTGGCGAGCGGGATATCGACGGTCCCAGGCTGGGCACGCATGGCTGCCTGTGTCGCGGCGGCCATGGCCGCCGGGTCGAGCGCCACCGGCACGAGCGGCGCCCGTTCCTTGAGGCCGGTACCGGCGGTGGAGTCCGGGTCCGCCGGTGTGGCCACGACTGGTGCCTGACTGGGCGCGGCGGTGCCCGATTGGCTCACAGTCCGCTGCGCCGACTCGGTGGCCCCGAAGGCGGCGACCATCATGAGCGTGTTGCGGGACGGTGTGGCGTGCGGAACGGTGATCTCCGGCTGTTCGGCATCCAGTTCGCCGCCGAAGGGTACCGCGCCAAAGGCGAAGAACCCCAGACCGACGAAGGCCAAGGCCGCCGCGGCCGCGGCGGGGTAGACCCACACGGGCCGGGTGCCCCAGGTGCGGCGGATCCTGGCTACCAGACCGAGGCGAGGCGCCGCGGGCTCCGGCCGAGTGGGCCGGGACGTCGGTTCCGGGCTGCGGGTGGGTGCCATCGGTGCCACGGCAGGCGGCTCGACCGCTCGGGGTGCCGGCCGCTGTATTTCGGCCATGACGGGATCGCGCGTCGGAACGGCACCCGAGTGCTCCGGCGTCGGTGCCGGTGCGGGTCGGGACGGCGTCTCGCGAGCCACGGAGCTGTGCGTCTCCACCAGCGGCGGTCGCGGCGCGGTCAGCTGCATGGCGTCGGCAGGGAGCATGACGGCCGGCATTTCGCCGGTGTGTCCCGCCAGGTGTTGGCCGCGCTCCGCTGTCTCGAAGAACCGCTCCAGCATTGCCCGGATCTCCGATTCCGGCCTCACGGCCAGATGCTGGAGGGTGTTCAGGGTTTTCGGCAGTTTGGCCCGCTCGGCATAGTCGACCAGCACGAGCCGGGTTGGCTCCACGTAGCCGTGGTTCAGAAGCTGCTGGGCGAAGCGGATGTAGACATCGTTCCGGTGAGGGGCGGTGCGCAGGATCTTGAGACACAGGGCGATGACGCTCCGGTTCGAGCCCTGCTTCGCATACTGCTCGGCCGCTCGTTCGAACATGGCAATCGCGCCGTGCTTGTCACCGCTCTTGAGGGAGAGGTCGCCGACCTTGACGTACAGCGGCGCCTCGGGTTCGATGGCATCGCACTCGAGCCGTGCGATGATCTCCTCGTAGGCGTCGAGTGCCGCTGCCGTCTTGCCTTGTCTCTCGAGTTCGCGTGCTTGCTGTTTCACCGTAGCGATGTTCACCGTCCCACCTCCAAATGACCTGTGCGCCAAACCGCCGGGGGAGGGCCCCGACCACCATGCGATCTCAGTATCGCGACTGGGACTGTCGGAACCAGTGACCCAGAGCACACTCACGTCCCCGCGCGGGAAGCGCCCGCCAGCTCTGGGGAAACCGCCCCGCCGCACCCCCGGTTTTCGACAGGGTAGCGCGAGTGGGTTCCCGGGCCCAAGTTGACCGTGAGGGGTGGGTTTCGGGTCGGGGAGTTCCCGGGTGGACCAGCCACCACGGTGTCTGGGGATGGGGGAGCGCATGACCGAGCCAGCGCGCAGCAGGACGAGCGGGTCCCGTCCGATGGAAGCCGACGTCGATGTTTTCGGGCTGACGCATCCCGGTCGCGTTCGCACGGCCAACGAAGACCACTTCTTGATCGCGAGTCTCCACAAGCTCCTGCGCGTGCAGCAGTCGAGTCTGCCAAAGCAGGATTATCCACAACTCGTGAGTGATTCCCGCGGCTATCTGTTCCTCGTCGCCGACGGCGTTGGTGGACGACCGGACGGCCACCTAGCGAGCGAGACCGTTCTGAGGACCATCGCCGATCACGTCACCAATCTCATGGACCTGTACCGCCGCCTCGATCCTGATCGGGAATCCGTCTTCCTGCGGGAGCTCACCGGGTCGGTGGAACGCAGCCACGCGATTCTCAAGGAGCACGGCGACCGCAACCACGAGGGCCAAGGGCTCGCGACCACCCTGACCATGGTCGCCGTCCTGTGGCCTCGCGCCTACCTGGTGCAGGTGGGCGACAGCCGCTGCTACCGGCTGCGCAGTGGTCGGCTGGAGCGACTGTCGCGCGACCAGACGGTGGCACAGGCCTTGGTGGATTCGGGCGCACTGACTCCGGAAGAGGCGACCCGATCGCCGTTTCGGAGCGTCCTGTCCAGTGCCGTGGGTGGTCCGGAAGCGTTGCCCATCACGGCCTCCGACGACCTCCGACGGGAAGACGTCATGCTGCTCTGCACGGACGGTCTCACCAAGCACGTGTCGGAAGCCGAGATCGAGCAGGAGCTACTGGGGCTCGAGTCGGCCGAGCGAAGCTGCCATCGTCTCGTCGATCTGGCCCTCGAACGGGGTGGGAAGGACAACGTCACCGTGGTGATCGGCCGAATGCGGCCCAAGCTTGGCAGGGCCTCCGGCGCCCGTGCCTCAGCCACCGATGGGTGACCGGGCACGCCCCTTGCAGACAGTCCCAATGAAGGATCCCACGGGGGATCGGGGCTATGGCACACATTCTGGTCGTGGACGACGATCCGCAATTGCGCACCATGCTCGAGCGAGTGCTCGTGCAGATGGGCCACAAGGTCACCCAGGCCGAGGATGGTCTCGCCGCACTGAACACCGTCGGGACGCGGCCGTTTGCGATCGCGTTCGTCGATCTCTTCATGCCGATGATCGACGGGTTGGAGGTGATTCCCAAGCTGTTGTTCCAGTCCCCTGATACCAAGATCGTCGCCATGTCAGGTGGAGTGTACGGCGGCAAAGGCGTGAGCCTGCTCACCGTGGCGGAACGGCTTGGAGCCGCGCGGACGCTGGCCAAACCCTTCGGAATCGACGACATCGAGCGCATCCTGCGGGAACTCCTGAACGGCAGCGCAGCCTAGCGCCCCGGACCGGCTGCCCTCGCCGGGGATCGCCCCGTACCTTTAGCGCGACCTTGCCGTCGGAGTCGCGCGTCTGAAGCTCTCGCAGCGGTCCATCTTCGTCTTTTGGATTCCTCTCGCTGCCACATGGCTCATGATGGCGGTGGAAGGACCGTTCCTGGCGGCGATCATCGCTCGGTTGGTCGATCCCACATTCAACCTTGCGGCCCACGGCGTGGCATACGCCTTCGCGCTGCTGGTCGAAGCGCCCGTCATCATGATCATGAGCGCCTCGACGGCGCTCGTTGACGATGCACACAGTTTTCGGCGGCTCCGCACGTTCACCTACACGCTGAACGGGGCGGTGACGGCCGCCATGCTGCTGCTACTCGTCCCACCCGTGTTCCGTGTCGTCATGCTGGACCTGATCGCGCTTCCGGCCGACGTGGCCGACCTCACCTACGTGGCACTCTGGCTGCTCGTTCCGTGGCCGGGCGCCATCGGGTACCGGCGGTTCTATCAGGGACTCCTGATTCGGGGCGGTCGCACCCGTCTCGTCGCCTACGGGACCGTGCTCAGACTCACGACCATGGCGACCACCGCGCTCGTGCTCTACTTCACGGTG